>NZ_JBQISV010000070.1:0-11546 GCF_056800975.1 Acutalibacter sp. | reverse complement strand
CACCCGCACCTTTTTGGGGGTGACCTCCGCAGGCTGGCCCTCCTTTTTGGCCGCAATAGCAGACTGGGCCACCTCAGCGGTCTGCAGTACGTCTTCATAATAGTTATTCTTATTTTTGACAACCAACAGCAGTGCAAAGCCAAAAGCGGCCAGCACCAACAGAGCACAGAGCCCTGCCGACAGAAAGTCCCCACACAGCAGGCCACCGATCAACCCAGCGGACCAGCCTGATACCGGAAAGAAAATACCGATCTGGGACAGATACGCTACTCCGTCCTGCAGGGTGTCGCTCAAACCAGCAATGCTGAACAGATCCACCTCAGAATTGCTTGCAGAAAGGCTCAGGCTGGGATAGCAGCGCAGCAGGAGCCCTGCCACAAAAATCAGAGTAACGCCATACAGGCAATACCGTACGATCCGCCGGAGGCTGTCGCTTCCGCTGGCGCGCACATACGCCGCCATGGCGCAGACCTGCCCCAAAAACAAGGTCAGCGCATAACCCACCACCACAAGCAGCAGGTGGACATACTCCAGCCCATAAACCGCATGCATCCAGTTGTACTGAAACAGCAGGAAGAACCCTAGCAGCAGCGAAAGCCCCAACTGCCGCACCAACGCATAAAACAGCACCTTATTGGGCCGCAGCGGCGAGGGAAACAGCATACTTACATCAGAAAGAGTAAACATGGGATAATTTCCAGCCCCGCCGTTGATTCCGTTGGAGAAGGTAATCAGAAACATCATGGTGTAAAACAGTACCATGATGGCCGTCAGCTCTGTCAGGGGGCGGAGCTCCCCGAAACGATCTGCGTTCGCCTGCCCGCCAATAGTAGAGAGCACCAAGACTGCCGCCAGAAACAATACATAGATCAGCTTTGCAGGATGCTTTACTGCCTCCCGCACTTGGTTCTTCAGCTTGACAGCCGTGAGATAGACCAGAGGGCTTTTCATGCGCCCACCCCGCTTTCTGCCTTTGCGTCCCCTTCTGTAATCTGGAAGAACAACGACTCCAAGTCCTGGCCCTCGCTGCCATCATTGCGCATTGTGGCTGCAAAACGGCCATTCATCATAATATTCGCCACATCCCAGTAGTCCTCCACGCTGTCAATCATATGGGTACTGATTAGCACAGAGACCCCGTCCCGCTTCAGCTCCTGAAAGATATTTTTCAGTTCCTTAATGGCGTGGGGGTCCAGGCCCACCAGCGGCTCGTCGAACACAGCCACCCGGGGCTTGTGGCACAGAGCACAGGCAATGGAGAGCTTCTGCTGCATTCCTTTCGAGAGCTCTTTGCCCAGCTTATCCTTTTTGTCCCACAGCTCCAAACGCTCCAAAAGCTGCTGGGAGTAGGCCTCGTCCTCAAAACGGTAGGCCCGGCGGACAAATTCCAGGTGCTCTGAGACCGTAAGCAGGTCATAAACCGCAGGCATCTCAGGAATATAGCCCAGCTGGCGTTTGGCCTCTGTGGTGGTGTTCAGATGGCCGTTGATCTCCACCCGCCCGGTAAAACGAAGCAACCCGGTAATACACTTGATGATGGTTGACTTTCCTGCGCCATTCGGCCCCAACAGAATGCCGATCTGTCCATCGCCCACGGCAAAGCTGATGTTGTCGTTCGCGATATTTTTTCCATACTTCTTCGTTACTCCACTGATCGAAAGCATTGTGATAATCTCCCCTTTTTTGTTTTCTTTCCCATCGCTGTTGCAGATATCATTATAATATCATGTCGGTATCTTGTCAAGGGAATTTTAATTCCCATACAATTTTACAAAAAATCAGAGCCGCATACAAGCTTCTGAAAGAAATTGTAAGAGAATCGACAGAATCAATACTCCACTCTGCGTAAGGAGAGCGCAGAGCTACAGAAACATACAAAACAGCTTGCGTTAATAGCAGTACAGTGCACATACAAGATTTATTCATCTGACAAATGACATAAAAAACAGAAAAAAGGGGGGCTTTAAAGACGGAGTATAAGTATCTGCACAAGAAATTTGGAATGAATATACTCTACTACTGAAAGAGCAGAAATTTGCCCACCACAACTTGCCGAACGAATGAACATAAGCCCCTAAAAGTTTATTTGACTTTCAGCATTTGTGTCTGCTTTAAGATATCTGCCCATAGAAAAAAGCCCTGCTTTTCGCAAGGCTTTTTGTTTCTATTTTCCCGTTCCGGCCTTTTCCGGCGACAGCGTCCTCCGGGACCAGACCAGAAAGGAGATTGTGGTCACCACAGCGGCCAGAATGTCCGCAATGGGCTCAGCTACAAAAACACCGAACAGCTTGTTCTCAAAGAACATGGGCAGAATGTAGATGAGGGGAATCAACAAAACGATTTTCCTCAACAGGGCCAAAAGCACAGATACTTTTGCCTGCCCCAAAGCAAGGAACGATTGTTGAAACCCGCACTGGGCGCCAAAGGCAAACACGCCAAACAGGAAGATCCGCATAGCCCAAACCGTGATCTCCATCAAGGCCTGATCACTGATAAAAATGGCAGCAAAAAGCTGGGGAACCAGCATCAAGGCCAGCCAGAACAGAATACCATATGCCATGCAGCAAATCAACAGCAGCCGCACAGACTTTTTCACCCGGTCAAAATTTCGTGCGCCATAATTAAAGCTGGTAATCGGCTGTGCGCCCTGGCAAAGACCCTGCATAGGCAGGTTGACGATTTGCAGAACGCTGGCCAGCACAGTATAAGCGCCCACAGCGCTGTCGCCGCCATACCGCAGCAGCGAGGTGTTCAGCGCTACGCTGAGAAGGCTCTCTGTACTCTGCATGATAAAGGGCGACACGCCCAGGGCCATGACTGGCCCCATGATTTTCAGCTTGACGGGCAGATTCTCGCGGCGGATGCGCAGACGGCTTTTGCTGCCCAGCAAAAACCGCAGCACCCACACTGCAGACACCCCCTGAGAGAGAATCGTGGCCAACGCCGCGCCCCGCACCCCCAAGTGGAACACAAAAATGAACAACGGATCCAGCGCGATGTTAAGCGCCGCGCCAATCACTACGGTCAACATGCTGACTGTAGCAAAGCCCTGGGTTGTAATAAACGTGTTCATGCCTAATGCGATCTGCACAAATATCGTGCCCATCACATAAATTTGCAGATAGCTCAAGGCATACTCAATAGTGTTATCGCTGGCTCCAAAGGCCCGGAGAATCGGCTCTCCGAAAATCAGAAACACCGCTGTCAACACTGCCGAGAAGCCCAGCAGAGTGGTAAAGCAGTTCCCTAAAATCTTTTCCGCCTTGGGCAGGTCCCCTTCTCCCATAGCAATCGCTGCCTGAGGCGCACCCCCCATAGCCACCAGAGAGCTGAACGCCATAATCAGCAAGATGATAGGAAATGTAATGCCCACCCCTGTCAGCGCCGCCGCGCCAGTTTCGGGAATGTGGCCGATGTACATCCGATCCACAATGTTATAGAGCATGTTGACAACCTGGGCGGTAATGGCCGGCACTGCCAGCGAAAACATCAGTCTGCCAATACTGTCGCGGCCCAGGTCCTGCTCTTTGCTTTTGGTGTGGTTCCGTGCCATATCAGTCCTCTTCGCCTTCTTCCTCTGTGATCGGCGGCTCCTTCACAATCAGCAGCCGGGAAAGCCGGTTGTCTTCAATCTCCAGCACGGTGATGGTAAGGCCGCTTACCTGCACCTGGGGACGCTCCCCCTCCTTGGGAATCCGGCCCAGACGCTCTGTCACCAGGCCGGCAATGGTGTCGTAGCCGCCCTCAGGCAGTTCGGTGTCTGTCAGGTCAGAAATCTCGTTTATAGAAGCGGAGCCGTCCACAGTAAACACACGCTCGCTTACCTGGCGGATTTCCTCCTCCTCGTTGTCATACTCATCCTGAATATTACCCACAATAGACTCAACCAAATCTTCCAGAGTAATCAACCCTGCCGTGCCGCCGTACTCATCCACCGCAATGGCAATCTGTACCTTGCGTTCAGTCATTTCAGTAAACAACTGACTACATTTTTTGGTCTCTGGAATAAAGTAGGCCGGCCGCATCAGGCGGGTGATGTCCGCGCTCTGAGGAATCTGCACCCCTACAAAGGGCAGCAAATCCTTCACATAGCAGATGCCCACCACAGAGTCAATATCCTCATGGTAGACCGGCACCCGGGAGCAGCCATGCTCCATGGCAACTGCCACCACCTGGCCCAGGTCGGCGTCATCGGGTACGGCGGCAATATCAGTGCGGTGGGTCATCACCTCTCCGGCGGTAATGTCGTTGAAGTCCAGGATATTGGCGATCATGTCCTTCTCCGTCTCCTCAATCACGCCCTTTTCCTCTCCCTCGCCCACCATCTGCATAATCTCCTCCTCGGTGACTGCGTCATCCAGGCTGTGAGGATCAATACGGAAAAGGCGCAGCAGACAGTTGGCGGTAAGGTTCGTAAAGCCCAACAAGGGCATGGCGGCTTTGCTGAGTCCGCTGATCAGCCTTGCGTGGCGGTAGGCGTACTGTCCCCCCGCGTGGCGCGCCCCCTTCTTCGGCAAAATATCACAGAACAGGAAGAACACCAGCACATATGCCAACGCTGCCAAAAGACAGGATAGCATCCGGTGCATCTCCCCGGCGGCGTCCTCATAGGCCCGGCTTCCAAAGGCCGTCACGCAAAAGGACAGCCCCAGCAGCCCGCAGAACAGCAGGCCCGACTGCAGCGGAGAGACAACGCTCTCCTGGGCGCGGACAAGCTTTAACAGAGAACGCGCCTTGCGGCCGCCGGCATCAGCGTCCCGCTTTAGCTGGGAAACAGACAAGACACTCAGGGCAGATTCTCCCGCAGCGTACAGAGCCGCAATGGCGGCAAAAAGAACGGATAAAAGGATAGCGGCAATAAATGTACCGTCAGGGTCGTCAGGCATCGCGGTCAAAGGCTCCCTTCCATAATCAGTTCTGAAGAATGTTTATCGAGTATTATACTAGAAAACGCTTCGCTTGTCAAATATTATGTTTCCCGGGCCGGCAAATCCGCCGCGAATGGCCTGCCCGCAAAAAATTCGCAAAAGAACGATTTTGCCTTTGACATAGCCTCAGAAAGATGGTAAAATAACAGAGCAAGGGTACAGATATGGTGGTCAGGAACCTGTATTCAGCTCCGGGGGGCGTCGATCTTGCGTGCCGCAGGGCTGAATACAGGCTCTGCCCCTGCCTGTCCCCCCATTTCGATCATCCTAAAAGGAGGAAATCGTTAAAATGCCAAGAAAAATGAAGACCATGGATGGCAACACCGCTGCCGCGCATGTTTCTTATGCGTTCACCGACGTGGCTGCCATCTACCCCATCACCCCCTCGTCTGTTATGGCTGACGAGACCGACAAGTACGCCGCCGCCGGGCGGAAGAACCTGTTCGGCCGGGAGGTGCGGGTCACAGAGATGCAGTCTGAGGCCGGCGCTGCCGGCGCTGTCCACGGCTCTTTGGCCGCGGGCGCGCTGACCACCACCTACACCGCCTCCCAGGGCCTGCTGCTGATGATCCCCAACATGTACAAGATCGCCGGCGAGCTGCTGCCCAGCGTCATCCATGTTTCCGCCCGTACTCTGGCGACTCATGCGCTGAACATTTTTGGCGACCATTCTGACGTGTATGCCTGCCGTCAGACCGGCTATGCCATGCTGTGCTCCAACTCTCCTCAGGAGGTTATGGACCTGGGCGCTGTGGCCCATCTGGCCGCCATTAAGGGCAAGGTGCCCTTCCTGCACTTCTTCGACGGCTTCCGCACCTCTCATGAGGTCCAGAAAATTGAGACCTGGGACTATGAGGACCTGGGCGAGATGCTGGACTGGGATGCGGTCAACGAGTTCCGCCGCCACGCTTTGAACCCCGAGCACCCTGTGCTGCGCGGCCAGGCTCAGAACGGCGACATCTTCTTCCAGGCCCGCGAGGCCTGCAACAAGTACTACGACGCAGTGCCCGAGGTGGCTGTCGAGTACATGAACAAGGTCAACGAGAAGCTGGGCACCAACTACAAGCCCTTCAACTATTATGGCGCGCCTGACGCGGACAAGGTCATCATTGCCATGGGTTCTGCCTGCGAGACCATCGAGGAGGTCATCGACTACCTCACCGCTGCCGGCGAGAAGGTTGGCCTGGTCAAGGTCCATCTGTACCGTCCCTTTGTGGCCAAGTACCTGCTGGACGTGCTGCCGGAGACCGTAAAGACCATCTCTGTGCTGGACCGCACCAAGGAGCCCGGCTCCATCGGCGAGCCTCTGTATCTGGACGTGCTGGCCGCCATCAACGGCACCAGCTTCGGCGCGTGCCCGGTCTACTCCGGCCGCTACGGCCTGGGCAGCAAGGACACCAAGCCCAGCGACATCATCGCCGTATACCGCAACATGGAGAAGGCTGAGCCCAAAAAGCGCTTCACCATCGGTATTGTGGACGATGTGACCCATCTGTCTCTGGAGGTTACCGAGGACCCGGATACCGCTCCTGCGGGCACCACCAGCTGTAAGTTCTGGGGCCTGGGTTCTGACGGCACCGTGGGCGCCAACAAGAACTCCATCAAAATCATCGGCGACCACACCGACATGTACGCCCAGGGCTACTTTGATTATGATTCCAAGAAGTCCGGCGGTCTCACCATCTCCCACCTGCGCTTCGGCCACACCCCCATCAAGTCCACCTACTATATCTCCAAGGCTGACTTTGTGGCCTGCTCCAACCCCGCTTATCTTGACACCTACGACATGGTGCAGGATCTGAAGAAGGGCGGCAGCTTCCTGCTGAACTGCGCTTGGGACGCGGCGGAGCTCAACGAGCGTCTGCCCGGCAAGGTGAAGAAGTTCATTGCTGACAATGAGATCAACTTCTACACCATCGACGGCTTCAAGATTGGCAAGGAGATCGGCCTTGGCACCCGCATCAATACGGTGCTGCAGTCCGCTTTCTTCTCCATTGCCAAGATCATTCCCGAGGCCGACGCCATTCAGTATATGAAGGACGCTGCTCAGAAGTCCTATGGCCGCAAGGGCGAGGCTGTGGTCAAGATGAACCACGACGCCATTGACGCCGGCGCTACCGGCTACCATAAGGTAGACGTGCCCGCTGCCTGGAAGGACGCTGTGGACGACTCTGTGAAGAAGGTTGCCACCGGCAGCCGCCAGGAGCTGGTGGACTATGTCAACAACGTGGTGTTCCCTGTTAACTCCTTCCACGGCAAGGACCTGCCTGTCTCCACCTTTGAGAAGTATGCCGACGGCACCAGCCCCCAGGGCACTGCCGCCTATGAGAAGCGCGGCGTAGCCGTTGATGTTCCCGAGTGGATTCCCGAGAACTGCATCCAGTGCAACCAGTGCTCCTATGTGTGCCCCCATGCGGTCATCCGTCCCATTGCCATGACCGACGAGGAGCTGGCCGCTGCGCCCGAGGGCACTAAGTCCAAGCCCATGACCGGTCTGCCCGGCATGCACTTTGCTATGGTCATCTCTACCCTGGACTGCACCGGCTGCGGCAGCTGCGTCACCACCTGCCCCGCCAAGACCAAGGCTCTGCAGATGGCCCCCATCGACTCCCAGCGTCCCCAGCAGGCGGTGTTCAACTATGGCATCGACCTGCCCGCCAAGGAGGCTGTGGCTGAGAAGTTCAAGGAGACCTCTGTCAAGGGCAGCCAGTTCAAGCAGCCCCTGCTTGAGTTCTCCGGCGCCTGCGGCGGCTGCGGCGAGACGCCCTACGCCAAGCTGGCTACCCAGCTGTTCGGCGACAAGATGTTCATTGCCAACGCCACTGGTTGCTCCTCCATTTGGGGCGGCTCCGCGCCTGCCACTCCCTACACCGTCAACAAGAAGGGCCACGGTCCTGCTTGGGAGAACTCCCTGTTTGAGGACAACGCCGAGTTCGGTCTGGGCATGGCCCTGGCTCAGAACGCAGTGCGCGGCCGTCTGGCTGAGCTCACCGAGAAACTCATTGCAGTTGACTATGTGGAGCAGGAAGTGAAGGATACCGGCAAGGCCTGGCTGGAGACCATGACCGACAGCAAAGCCAACGAGGCCGCTGCCGAGGCTTATATTGCCGCTTTGGAGTACAGCCGCGCCTCCATTGACTGGACCATCAACTTCTGCAAGTCTGAGGATGCAGTCAAGGCGTTCGGCAGCAAAGAGGCCGCTGACAAGATGCTGGCCCACCATGAGGCCCGCAAAGCCGCTGGCGACCAGTACTGCGACTGCGAGGCCTGCACTCTGTGCAACGAGATTCTGAAGGACAAGGATTATCTGGCCAAGAAGTCTGTGTGGATTCTGGGCGGCGACGGCTGGGCCTATGACATTGGCTTCGGCGGTTTGGACCATGCCCTGGCCTCTGGCGAGAACATCAATGTGCTGGTGTTCGACACCGAGGTGTACTCCAACACTGGCGGACAGGCTTCCAAGTCCACCCCCTGCGGCTCTGTGGCTCAGTTTGCCGCTACCGGCAAGGCTCAGAAGAAGAAGGACCTGGCCGCCATTGCCATGAGCTACGGCTATGTGTATGTGGCCCAGGTGGCTATGGGCGCTGATATGAACCAGTGCATCAAGGCCTTCCATGAGGCCGAGAGCTACAACGGCCCCTCCATCATCCTGGCCTACGCGCCCTGCATCAACCACGGCATCAAGGGCGGCATGGGCGTCTCCATGGTGGAGGAGAAGAAAGCGGTTGCCGCCGGCTACTGGCACAACTTCCGCTTTGACCCCCGTAAGGCTGACGCTGGCGAGAATCCCTTCCAGCTGGACAGCAAGGAGCCTTCTGCCTCTTATCGTGACTTTATCATGGGAGAGGTACGCTACAACAGCTTGACCCGTTCCTTCCCGGATCGCGCCGAGAAGCTGTTCGCCAACGCTGAGAAGTACGCCGAGGAGAAGTACGCCAAGCTGAAGAAGATGGCTGAGTAATTCTCTGCGAGAAACCGTCTGAAATGATAGAAGAAAAGGCTCGTCCGGGGCAACCGGGCGGGCCTTTTCTCTTGTTTCAGAAGCCGAGCAGCTGTCGATAAAGAACGCCATAGGAAAAGGCCTGTCCTCTGAGAGGGCAGGCCTTTTTGTATGCGGAAGGTCATCCCTCCGCCAGATGATACTTTAAGTCGCGAACAAAGTCATTGGCGGCCTTTTGTGCCTCAGCCTCTGTGATCTCGCTCTCACTATGGCGGAAAGAATAGGCAATATCATAGAGTTCTTCATCCAGGGAGCAGGTAAAACGGGCGTGATCGATAGGCTCCGCCAGAAGGGGAAGGTCTTCATCAGTTAGCTGAATTGCCGCCAGCTGCATCTGGCGTTCTTTGTCCCCTGATCCCACATAGCGCATTATCTCATCCCTGCGGCGGGCCCATTCCTTCTCTGCATAACCCATATACCGTACTGGCCATCCAGTGCTTACCGGCAGAGTGACGTCGAATTCTCCCAGTTCGCCGCCATGCTGAGCCTCAGGGGTAAGGAACAGCCGCAGGAATTCATAGGCCGCGCCGGGGTTCTCGCAGGCAGAGCTCACTGCACCCCAATAGGCGATCTGCGCGTGATAGCTGCCGTCCGACGCGCGCAGGGGAATGACCTCCACCTCCCGGCCCATGGCTTTGGCTACGGGAACCAAGTCGAACAGCCACTCAATGGTTATCACATAGAGGGGGCGGCTCTCTCCCACACAAAACTCTATGGATGGTTCGCTGTAATACTGGCTGAGTCCCACGCCGTAGCCGGCTTTTTTTGACTTTGCCAGCTTCTTATAAGCTGCTATGCGCATATTCTGCAAGACGCAGTCATTGGTAAGGAGCTGGGAGAGCGCTTTGGGGTCCAACCGGGCCTCCTCTGTCTCATAGTCGCAGAACCTGGGAAAAAGATCCAGAGGCCAGACCGAAAAGCTGTCAAATCCCTGGGCATAGGAGGGAATTCCCGAGTGAAGCACTGCCTCCTCCACCTGCTGAGCCACCCCGGAGCGCACCGCCTCCGCATTTAGAGAGGAGGCTTCCAGGGCCTCTGTGTCCACAAGCAGAAACGGCACGCTGTACCGCAGAGGAAGAATATACCTGGCCTCCCCTACCCTGCCTGCGTCCATGATAGTGGGATGCAATTCCTCCGTATGCAAATCCTTGTCTGCGTCGTACAGGCTGCTGATGTCCCGAAACCAGCCATTGCCTATGGCCTGGTTCACATCCCGGAACAGGGGCTCCAGCTCATAGACATAAATTTGGTTCAAATCCAGGGTGGGCAGCAGGTAGACATCCGGCACATCCCCGGCCATAAGCGCTACCCGCCGCTGCTGAATCTCATTCTCCCGGGTATCCTCATCCATGGTCAGATATTCAATATCCACCGTCATATCCGGGTATTGGAGCATGAAATATTTGGCGATACGGTTCAGCTGGGTGCGCACAAAGGAAGATTTATCGAAACGGATCATGCTTGGCGTATCGGCCCAGCTGGTTGCCTCTGTCAACACCTTCAGCGTGCCGGACATTTTTGCCGGGGGCAGTGGCGTGGACGGCTCGCTGCGGGACGAGCTGTCTTTGGCCTGACAGCCGGTGCATATACTCAGCAGCAGCGCTGCCAACAGAACACTGAGAAACCTTTTCATTTTCTAACCTCCTGATCAGCCCTCTGCCAGATGATATTTCACATCGCGGACAAAGGCATTGCCTCTTTTCTGGCGGGAGGTTTGAGGGTCCTCCCCCTCCTCTCCAGACTGCCGCGCCTTTAAAAACTCCATATCCAGCACCGAGGGGAACCGCACCCCATCAATAGGCTCGTCCAGAATGGCAAAGTCGCTATCGTCTATTTCCACCTGCAGAACTGCCTCCTTGGTGCTGCCTCCATAACTGGTGTGGCTGATCTCCTCCAAATGCCTGCCCCACTGCTTCTCCGCAAAGCCTTTATAGCGCACCGGCCAGCCGGGCATAGGGCCTACTGAAAGTTCAATGCCAGAGCCGTCATGAATGGCAAAATCGAATTTCTCCAACTGTCCCCCATGCTGAACCTCCGGCGTCAGAAAGAAGCGCAGGAACTCATAAGCCTTGGCAGGCTCCTTACAGGCAGAGCTCACCGCGCCCCAATAGGACACCTGAGCGTTGAGCTTGTGGTCCACAGACCGCACGGGCTTCATTGCAATCTCATAGCCCAGAGATTTTCCTGACGGGACTATATCAAAGGCGGACTCTATGGGCACAACAACAGTGGCTAAAGATTCATCCAGACAGTAGTCCTCCCCCATCAAAAACGAGTCCAGACTGATCGAATGGGATGGAAATTCTCCTGTCTCCTCCTCAATCTGCTTAAGTTTTTCCCAGTTGGCGTGGTGTACCTCCTCCTGCAGATCCAGGCCGTCAAAGTAATCAACAAAGTCCTGGGGCTTCACCAAAACGTTCTCGCTCTCATAGTCACAGAGGGGGGGCAGCAGGTCCAAAGAATGTCCGTTATCATAATGGGTAGCCCAGGCCGGGTCCCCAGTCTTTTCATACACGTCCAGTACCGCCTGGTTCAGCTCCTCAGTGCCTGCGCCCATGGCCTCCCAATCAATGCCGGAGTCCTCTATCATATCCTTGCGGGCGTATATCACAGGGAAG
>NZ_JBQISV010000069.1:0-11592 GCF_056800975.1 Acutalibacter sp. | reverse complement strand
GGCGTAGCCGGAGTTACCGGCCCCACAGGAGCCACCGGCGCGACAGGAGCAGATGGCGTCACCGGCCCCACAGGCCCCACAGGAGCGGCAGGAGCTACCGGCGCAGACGGAGTTACCGGCCCCACAGGAGCCACCGGCGCGACTGGCGCAGACGGTGCCACCGGCCCCACGGGTCCTACCGGCCCCACGGGTCCTACCGGCCCCGCTGTCACGGCTGCTGCCATGAGCGCGTCCAACACCACGGGGGAGAGCCTGAATGTGGCCCTGGGCGGCATCAGCGTACCGCTGCCCAGCGCCCAAAACCTGGACGGCTTTACCGCCAACGGGACCGACACCTCCTTCACGGTGCCGCAGACCGGGACCTATCTGGTCACCTACCAGGTCAGCCCCACTGTGGCAGTAGCCATGTCCTCCCAGGTGCTGCGCAACGGCACGGCAATTCCAGGCTCGGTGCGGTCTCCTGTGGCCACCACAGAGTATAGCGCAACCGTTATCACCCCGCTGACAGCGGGGGACACGCTGACCCTACAGCTGTCTGGCATTGCGGCAGTGGTGGTTCTTCAGGGGGGCTCCGGCGCGTCTCTCAACGTTGTCCGTCTGGCATAACCAGAGCTCTTCCTGTGTTGAAAAAGGGAAGCCTCCTGCCGTTTGGGGGCTTTCCTCCCTTTATTTCCATACTTGACACAAGAGAGGAGAGGACCCGGTATGAGCGCCATCAGCCTTTGTATGATTGTTCGGGATGAGGAGGACGTATTGGAGCGCTGCTTGAGCTCTGTGGCGGATTTAGTGGATGAGATCATTATTGTAGACACCGGCTCTCAGGACCGCACCCGGGAGATTGCCCGAAAGTTTACGGACCATGTGCTTGAGTTTCCGTGGGTCGACGATTTTGCGGCGGCAAGGAACTTCTCCTTTTCCCAGGCCACCTGCGAGTACAGCATGTGGCTGGATGCGGACGATGTAATCGACCCGCCGGAGCGGAAAAAATTCCTTGCCCTGAAGGAGAGCCTGGGCCCAGGCGTCGACGTGGTTATGCTGCCCTATTACACCGGCTTTGACAGCCAGGGGCAGGTCACCTTCTCCTACTACCGGGAGCGCATTGTCCGCACCGGGGCGGGGATGCTGTGGAAGGGGGCAGTGCATGAGGTGATTGAGACCAGGGGAGGGGTGGTTTATGGAGGCTGCGGGGTCAGCCACCGGAAGCAGAAGCCCTCTGACCCGGACCGGAACCTGCGGATTTTTGAGAAAATGCTGGCCCAGGGAACCCGGCTGGACCCCCGCCAGCAGTTTTACTATGGCCGCGAGCTGTATTATCACCGGCGTTGGCAAGAGGCCCTGAAGGTGCTGCGCCGCTTTTTGCGGCAGGGAAAGGGCTGGGTGGAGAACAACATAGAGGCCTGCCGGCAGTGCGCCTGCTGCTGGTATGCCCTGGGCAGGGAGGAGAGGGCCCTGGAGGCGCTGCTTTCCAGCTTTGCCTACGACTGCCCCCGGGCAGAGGTCTGCTGCGACATCGGGCAGCATTTTTTGGACCGCGCCCTTTGGGAGCAGGCCGCCTATTGGTACGAAAGAGCTTTGGCCTGCGAACGCCGGGACGGGCTGGGGGGCTTTGTGCAGCCGGAGGCCTATGGGTTTTTGCCCAGCATTCAGCTGTGCGTATGCTATAGCAAGCTGGGGCGGCAGGAGGAGGCAGAGCGGTATAACGAGCGCGCCGCTGTCTACCAGCCGGATTCGCCGGCAGTGGCCTATAACAGGGAGTATTTCGCCAGCCTGAGGAGCAAAGCCTGACAGCCCCTGCCAGAGCAGGCTGAAAAAAGAGGGAGAAACGGTACAGTCTGTGGGCTGTGCCGTTTCTCCCTCTTGCATTTTATGGCGGGCTTTCTTCGTTTCAGCACACGCCGGAATGGAAAAGATGGCGCATGGGCGGGCCGGGTCCCGTTCAGGGAAATCAATTTTGTGAATATAAATTCACCAAGGCTCAATGAAATTGTGGCTTCGGGAATGAATTTGTCGCATTTGGAGCTGTTCAAGGTTCAATTATAAACCCATTTTGGATGAATATACGCAAAATTGATTTCCCTGGTCCCGTTCCTCCGCTATTTACAAGCCAGGGAGGAATGTGGTAAAATAGCTGCGGCTCACTCTTTTGGGGACGAACCGCTGGCAGGGCGGGTCAAGCCTCCCCGGCCTCCGCTGCTTGTCTGTTTTCCGCAAGATACCTCTCCGGATAGAGAAAGGCGTCGGCGGAAACCTGGTACAATTCCATCAGCAGTCTCACTGTGGGCAGGGCAGGCAGAGCCTTTCCGGTTTCGTAATACACATAGGCTGTCCGGCCTACCCCCAGCTTTTCCGCAAGCTCCGCCTGAGAATACCCCGCCGATTTACGCAGCTGCCGCAAGACCTGAGCCAGCTGTTCCATTAGATTATCCATTGCTATCACCTCGTGACAAGTATAGCATAAAAAACCTTTCCCGTACAGCAGTGAAATAAAATATTATTTCTAATCCGAAGTCCGTTTTCGCTTTCGGCTGTCAACTGTCCAGAAAGACCCCTGAGGTCCGGGAAATTTTTCACTCAAAAGAAAGATTTTTCCAGCAGGTTGGTCCGGGATGAATTTTTTCGTCATACATACGCCGCTGCATGTCCGCCAAAAAATGTTCTGTCCTAACCGAAACGCCCTGGGCCAGAGTCTGGGAGCAAGCAAGTGCCGGGGCCCATTCTCCACAGCCCATGACAAATTGAAGAAACAGGAGGAAGTATCTATGAAAATTGTTTTGACCGAGCCGCTGGGCATTTCGCCGGAATTATTGGAGAAATACGCCCGGGAGCTTCGGGAGCTGGGGCACAGATTCGTTGCCTGCCCCCACCGCCCCGAGAGCCTTGCGGAGCTGTGCAGCCTGGTAGAAGACGCGGACGCCGTTATGCTGGCCAATATGCCCTTCCCTGGGGAGGCGGTGCGAGCCGGCAAGAGCCTGCGATACATTGACGTGGCCTTTACCGGGGTGGACCATGTGGACCTTGCCGCCTGCCGGGAGAGAGGGGTGGCGGTCTCCAATGCCTCGGGCTATTCTGACACCGCGGTGGCAGAGCTGGCCTTTGGGCTGATGCTGGGCCTGTCCCGGCGGCTGCTCTCCTGCGACAGGGCTGTGCGGGGCGGCGGGACCCGGGAGGGCCTGATTGGCACGGAGCTTTGGGGCAAAACCCTGGGCGTGGTGGGCACAGGGAGAATCGGCGGTCAAGTCATTGCCATTGCTCTGGCCTTTGGCATGAGGGTGCTGGCCCACAGCCGCACCGTCAAGCCGGAGCTGGAAGCCCAGGGCGTGGAGTTTGTCCCCCTGGCCCAGCTGATGGAGCAGAGCGACGTCGTCACCCTGCACATCCCCCAGAATGCTGAAACCACCGGCCTGATCAGCCGGGCGCTGCTGGAACGCATGAAGCCCAACGCCCTGCTGATCAATACCGCCCGGGGCCCTGTTGTGGACAATACCGCCCTGGCGGACCTGCTCCGGAAGGGGCGCATTGCCGGCGCGGGCATTGATGTGTTCCAGCAGGAGCCGCCCATTCCCCAGGACCATCCTCTGCTTACCGCGCCCAACACCCTGCTGGCCCCCCATGTGGCCTTTGCCACCCAGGAGGCTTTGGAGAGGCGGGCGGCCACTGTGTTTGACAACATGAAGAGTTGGCTGAACGGCACTGTGAAGAACCGGGTTTGCTGACGCCGCGCTGGCGGAGTTGATTGTTATATTTATATATAGAAGGGGAGCTTGCAGAAAGAAACGCCCCTTTCCGTCCAGAAGATTTCTCGACCAGGAGCCTCCTTATGCTGATACCCGGAAAAGAGACAGAAGAAAAACGGCGGCACAGTACCGCCTATATTCCCTACAGCTTTTATGACTGCCGGCTGCCCACCTATTTTGCCAGCGTTCCCCTGCACTGGCACAGCGAGTTTGAGCTGGACTATGTGGTGGCGGGGGCGGGGGAGTTTACCTGCGGCGGCGAGAAGCTGCTGGCCGGGCCCGGCGACCTGATGCTTCTGCCCCCCAGTATGCTTCACGCGGCCTACCCCCGGGGAGAGGCGGGGCTGAACTATTATGCCCTGGTCTTCAGCCCGGCCTTTTTGGGCGCGGGGCTGGGCGACCGCTGCTCGGTGGAGCTTTTGCGCCCTTTAGCCGAGGGAACCCGGCAGCTGCGCAGCTGCACGGCCTCCGGCTCAACCGGCTACCCGGCTTTGGGCCAGACGGCGGAGAGGATATTCGCCTGCGCCCGGGGGCAGCTGCCCCTGCCTGAGCTGCTGCTGAAAAGCGAGCTGCTGCGGCTGCTCTGGCTGCTGGCCTCAGACCGGGAGAGCGCCCGCCCCCACACGGTTAGAGAGGGGGGAGAGGCGGCGGTTCGGGCCGCGCTGGAATATATGCAGCACCACTATCAGGAGCCGGTGCACATTGCCCAGCTGGCTCAGACTGTCCACCTGAGCGAGAGCTACTTTATGGCCAGCTTCAAGCGGGCCGCGGGGGTCAGCGCAATGGAATATCTGGCCCAGCTGCGGGCCAACGCCGCCTGCGAGGCCCTGACCGGCACTGCCAGGCCAGTGGCGGAGATTGCCAGCGCAGTGGGCTTTGGCAACCTGTCAAACTTTAACCGGCAGTTTAAAAAGATTGTGGGCTGCACCCCTATGGAATACCGGCGCAAGGTTGCATGGAAGAGGCTTGAGCAGGAAAGAGACAGAAACTGAGGCGGCGCGGCTAGACTGCGCCGCCTCTTTTAAGCTTGCACCGATAGAATTTGTGCCAGGGGGATGGAGCAGAATTTGCCGGTCAGACTGGCGCAGCGGCCTATTGACACAGGCTTTGCTCCGGCAGAGCGTCCTGCGCTCTCAAAAAAATGCGGCTGCGTCAGACAATATTTTTACTCCAATGGCGAGTTAATAGACAGAGGGCCCTCCCAATCCGAAAAAAGGAGGATGCGAATGGAAGACGATCAGATTGTCCGGCTGTTTTGTCAGCGGGACGAAACCGCCATTGCGGAAACAGAAGACAAATACGGCAGCTTTTGCCTGGGCATTGCCACGCGCCTGCTCTCGGACAGCGAGGACGCCCGGGAGTGTGTCAACGAGGCGCTCTATCAGGCCTGGAGCCGTATACCGCCCCAACGCCCGGAAAAGCTGGGCCCCTGGCTGGGCCGGGTGGTGCGCAACACCGCCGTGAGCCTGTGGCGCAGAAACCACCGGCAAAAGCGGTACAACGGCCTGGACCTGGCGCTGAGCGAGCTGGAAGACTGTATTCCCTCTCAGGAGGACCCGCAGCAGGAGATGGAGGGCGTTGAGCTGGGCAGGACCATTAACCGCTGGCTGGCCTCCCTGAAAAAGGAGGACCGGGTCCTGTTTGTCCGCCGGTACTGGCATGGCGTATCCCTTGCCGGTCTTGCCAAAGAGGCGGGCGTGCCCCCTGAAAAGCTGGCGCAGAAAATGTACCGGCTGCGGCAGAGGCTCAAAACTTTTCTGGAAAAGGAGGAGGGCATTTGTGAAGACTATGGACAGCTGCGCTCTGTTTGAGGGCATCGGCCAGATCGACCCTATGTTTATTGAGGAGGCCGGCCACCCTCTGGGCCGCTCCTCTGTCCCCCCTGTCCGAATGACAAAGGCAGGCGCGCTGGCAGCGTCCTTTGTCGTGGTTGCCATGCTGCTCTTTGGGATCAACACGGCATTCCCTGCCTTTGCCGAGAGCCTGCCCCTGGTCGGGGAGGCCTTCCGGCGGCTGAATTCATTGGGGGCCAATGCGCCCACTTATGACGGCGTGGTACAGCCGGTGGGCGTAACTGCCGGGAACGATGAGTATTCGCTGACTGTGACAGAGGCGTATTGCGACGGGGAATATATTTTCTTTGCCCTTCAGCTGGACCCCAGGGACCCCCGGCTGCTGAAAATGCAGACGCTGGAAACCGCAGAGGGGGAGGATGGCGTTCCCGGCTGCAGCATTACCGTGGACGGAAAGGCGGATGGGCTGAACTATGAGCTTCCCCGCTGGCTCCGGCAGGGCTGCTGCTTTGAGAGCGCACCCGTCAAGCTCCGCCTGCCCCAGCCTGTAAACGCCGGAGCCCAGCTTGCTGTGGCTGTGGACATCGGCAGTCTGCGCACCCAAGAGGCCCCCGGCGGGGAGGAAGGGCAGATTGTCTCCATAAAGCCAGTTTCCCTCCGGTTTACCCTGACCGCCGACGCCAGACACAACCAACAGCAGGCCGCAGAAAATGCCCATGTGGGCAGTCTAAGGCTGACCGGATGGAGCAGCTCGCCCAGCAAGTTCAGCGTGACCCTTGCATACCCGTACTTTGGCCCGGAAGGCGTTGGAGCCGCCGCAAGAACAGAGGACGGAACCGAGTTGGGGGAGGATATCCGGGAGAACGGCGACCTGGACGGCAGAGGATACCGGCAGGGAGAGGAAGCCGTGCAGACCTGCACCTTCATTGGCGTGCCAGAGGGGGCCCGCCGCGTAACGGTAGTTGTCTACCAGGGAAGGCCAGAGGAGGAGCGGCGTGTCTGGGGCGAATTCACCATTGATTTGGAGACCGGCCAGGTGGCGGCTGTAGGGGCGGAGGAGAGCTGGGAGGAGCCTCAAAGGCCCCCTGCTCCTGACAGCTGAATACCGGTTCTACAGCGAAGCGCGTCCCGGCTGGGGCGCGTTTCCGGCGTTTTTTCGACAGCTCCCGGTAAATTCCCTCTACTCCGTGGAAGTACCGGAACCCTGGGGGAGCCTCAAGTCCCCCCTGGCGTGCATCAAATAAAATGCCAGGTAGGACGCTCTGCGGCGCAGGTTGCTCTTGCAAAATGAGAAAGAATGTGTTATAATAAGCGTCAAGTAGCACAAGGGACCTCTCTTTTCCCTAAAGCGCAGGGGACAGGGGAGGATTTCCAGTGGGCCGGCGCAGCGTCAGCCGTCTTCTTCTGGCCTCCGGAATGGGGGAGAAAAGGGCGGGTGTGCCGGAGAATGCGGGAGGAATATGGGGGCGGACAGGTCTGCGCGGCGGGACGCCGTGAACCATGTCAGGCGGGGAACCGAGCAGCATTAAGCGGATGTTCCCGGGCGATGCAGGTCGCCTGTCCGTTCCCATATTCCTCCTTTGTGCTTTTGCCGGGCCGGGCGTTTCCCGTCTGCCCGGCCATTTTTCTCGAGGGGAGCGTGGGCCCGCATGTATAAGGTCCTTTACCGCAAGTACCGGCCCCGGTTTTTTGCCGACGTGGTGGGCCAGCCTCAGGTCACTGTCACCCTGAAAAACGAGCTGATTCGGGGGCGGGTGGCCCATGCCTATTTGTTCACCGGCTCCCGGGGGACAGGAAAAACCACCTGCGCCCGCATTCTGGCCCGGGCGGTCAACTGTTTGGAGCCAGTGGACGGCGACCCCTGCGGCAGGTGCCCGGTGTGCCAGGGGTTGGAGGACGGGTCAATTTTAGATGTGATGGAGATCGACGCGGCCAGCAACAACGGCGTTGAGAGCGTGCGCAGCATCATTGAGGAGAGCAATTTCACCCCGGCCACCGCAAAATACAGGGTGTATATTATCGACGAGGTGCATATGCTGTCGCCCGCCGCCTTTAACGCTCTGCTGAAGACTTTGGAGGAGCCCCCGGCCCATGTGGTGTTTATTCTGGCCACTACTGAGGTCCACAAGCTGCTGCCCACCATTCTCTCCCGCTGCCAGCGGTTTGACTTTCACCGGATCGACCCGGAGCTGATGGCGGACCGGGTGATGGACGTGGCCCGGCAGGAGGGAGCCCAGGCAGACCGGGAGGCTGCGCTGCTGATTGCCCGGGTTGCCGACGGCGCCCTGCGGGACGCGCTCTCGCTGCTGGACCAGTGCCTGGGCCGGGCGGAGCATGTAACGCTGGATGTGGTGCAGGCCGCTGCCGGACTGGCTGCCCGGGAGTATCTCTCTGAGCTGGCAGAGGCGGTTGCGGGCTTAAACGCTGCCGGAGCCCTGGCCTGTGTGGACCGCCTGCACCGGGAGTCCAAAGACCTGAACCGGCTGTGTGGGGAGCTGGCGGAGTATTTCCGGGGGCTGATGCTGCTGAAAACCATGCGGGACCCGGGAGAGCTGATTCAGGCCCCGGCAGAGGAGCGGGAGGCGATGGCCCGCCTGGCCCGGGTCATGAGCCTTGCAGATGTGCTCCACGGGCTGGACTGTTTGGAGGAGGCCATGAACAAAATGCGCTTTGGCAGTCAGCGCACCCAGTTGGAGATGGCTCTGGTGCGGCTGTGCTCCCCTGAGCTGGACACTGCGCCCGAGGCCATTCTCCGCCGGCTGGAAGCCCTGGAACGAGGGGGTGGGCCCTCCTCTCAGCCCGAGAGGAGGGCCCCAAAGCCCCACGCGCCCCAGGCAGACCGGCAGGAGGCTCCCCAGCCCGACAGGTCCGGGGAGTTGGAGGAGCTGTTTGCCCAGCTGGAGGACAGCCCTGCGCCGCCTCCTCTGCCTGCCAGCCCTCCCCAGGGAGAAGCGCCGCCTGAGCGGCCCGCCCCCCGCCCGGAGCCCCCTCCGCAGGAGGCTCCCCGGCCGGTGCCGCCTCCTGCGCCACCGGCAAAGGCCCCGGTGGACATTGAGGCGTTGGCGGCTTCGGCGGTGCGGTTTCCCCAGTGGCCGGAGATTCTTCATCTTCTGCGGGACGGCCCCAAGAGCACCGCAAAGGCCTTTGACGGCAGCACGGCCTATGTGGCCAATGACGAATTTTTGCTCATCGACGCCCCAGAGCTTGCCTTTGACCTGCTGAAAAGCCCCCAGCAGAGGGAGTATCTGCGGGGGGCGATTCGCAGTGTGACGGGGCGGTCTTATAAGCTGGGCCCCTACCGAAAAAAGGGAGCGGTCCAGGAGCAGGACCCCCTGGACGAGCTGATGGAGCGGGCGAAAGCGGCAGGAGTACCCACCCAGGAGGCATGAGCGCAAGCTTTCAGTCTGCCTGAACAGAAGGAGCAAAACTGTCAACTTAGAGAAAGCCGCCGCTATGGTTCTTTTGGGGAGACAAGAAACAGATTTTTTCTTTCACCGGCCAGCTCGCTGCTAGAAAAAGTCAGGCAAGAGAAAGCCCGGCGGCTGCGGGAGGGTTGCGCGGCGGGACAATGAGCGTCCGGCGGGTACGGATTTATAGAGCTTTTCCTTCAGGCACAGGGGGCCCCGTGGGCTTGGAGGAGAGGCTTTTTCTTCTGAACAGCCGCGCACAGGGGGGCTATGATTTCCGGCTATAGACTTATTGCAGAAGATTCCGAAGAATTGGAGTGATTGGGGGGTGTGTTCCAACGTGTTCCAGGCTTTACTGGTAGATAAAAAATGGCTTTCGCATAGAGGGTAACGGGAAAACCCGGAACACACTGGAACACACTTAGAAAACACGGAGGCCGTGCATCAAATAAAATGCCCGGCAGGACAGTCCCGGCCCTTTTCTAATGCTTGCGTTTTGCCCCTTTTTATGCTATAATAGCCACAAACTGCATTGCGCGGGGAACAAACCCAAAGTGTAGATGCCGGTAGCGCGTTGCTTCGCGGCTTCGCGACTTGCCCACCGCTAGGTGTGCTAGAATAACCGCAAACTGCGTTGCGCGGGCACAAACCCAAAGTGTGGATGCCAGTAGCGCGTTGCTTCGCGGCCCCGCGAATTGCCCACCGCCAGGTGTAGATGCCGGTAGCGCGATGCTTCGCGGCTCCGCGGATTGCCCACCGCCAGGTGGGCTTCACTCAAACCCCAAGTCGAAAGGAAGGTCTTAGCCTATGAAAGCCAGACTCCCTCAGGGATTCAACACCCCCGGCGCTGCCAATCTGCAGCAGCTGGCCCGTCAGGCCCAGAAAATGCAGGAGCAGATGGAGGCCATTACCGCCGAGCTGGAAGAAAAGGAGTACACAGCCGCCGCAGGAGGCGACGCCGTGAAGGCCATTGTCACCGGAAAGATGGAGGTGAAGGCCGTGGAAATCAAGCCTGAGGTCATTGACCCTGAGGATGCGGAGATGCTGGGGGACCTGGTCACCGCTGCCGTGAACGAGGCTCTGCGGGCCGCTGCCCGGGAGAAGGAGGAGCGCATGTCCGCCGTGTCGGGGGGCATGGGCATACCGGGGGTGATGTAAGTTGGCCGAGTACCATGTGGGGCTGCTGGGCGCGCTGATCGACAAGCTAAACAGCCTGCCCGGCATCGGCCCCCGCACGGCCCAGCGGCTGGCCTATCACCTGCTGCATATGCCAGACCCCCAGCTGGAAGCCCTGCTGAAGACCATTTGGGACGCCCACCAGAACCTGCGGGAGTGCCCGGTGTGCCGCAATCTCACCGACCAGGAGCTGTGCCCCATGTGCGCCGGGGACCAGCGGGACCGGACGGTCATCTGTGTGGTGGAGGAGCCCAAGGATGTAACCGTGCTGGAACGCAGCGGAGAGTTCGGCGGGCTTTATCATGTGCTGCACGGGCGGCTGTCGCCCCTAAACGGGGTGGGGCCCGACGAGCTGCGCATTAAGGAGCTGCTGGCCCGGGTGACCCCGGAGGTCCGGGAGGTCATTCTGGCCACCAACGCCACCACCGAGAGCGAGGCCACGGCCCTGTATGTAGCCAAGCTGCTCAAGCCCCTGGGGGTGCTGGTGACAAGGCTGGGCTGCGGCCTGCCCTCAGGGGGCGAGCTGGAATATGCCGACGAATACACCCTGAAAATGGCCCTGGAGGGCAGAACGAAGCTGTAATCTGTTCAATCGACCCGGAAAAGGAGGGACCAGTCATGGCTGAAAAGACCGGGACCAAGACCATTGCCCAAAACAAAAAAGCCTTTCATGATTACTTTGTAGAGGAGTCTTTGGAGACCGGCGTGGAGCTGGTGGGCACGGAGGTAAAGTCCCTGCGTCAGGGCAGGGTGAACCTGAAGGACGCCTGGTGCTCGGTGGTCAGCGGGGAGATGCTTCTCAACGGCTGCCATATCAGCCCCTATGACTTTGGCAACCGCTTCAACACCGACCCCATGCGGGTGCGCCGCCTGCTGCTGCACAAGCGGGAGATCAACCGGCTGTACGGCCTGGTGAAGCAGCAGGGCTATTCGCTGATTCCCCTGTCTCTGTACTTTAAGGGCAGCAGGGTAAAGGTACAGCTGGGCCTGTGTAAGGGCAAAAAGCTCTACGACAAGCGGGCGGACATGGCTAAGCGGGACGCCCAGCGGGACATGGAGCGGGCCCTGAAGGAGAGAAACCGGGGGTAAAAGCTACCGGCACGGGGAGGAAAACCATGCTTTGGAACGCAAGGAACGGAGAGGTCCCCCTGGGCGGAACCCGGATGAGCTATGCCTCCTTTGGGCATGGGAGCCGGACCTTGATTCTCCTTCCCGGGCTCTCTGACGGGCTGGCTACTGTAAAAGGAAAGGCCCTGCTGCTGGCAAAACCCTTCACCTCTTTTTTTGAGGCGTACAAGGTGTATCTGTTCAGCAGAAAGGATGACATGCCCCAGGGCTATTCCATCCGGGACATGGCCCGGGACCAGGTGGAGGCAATGGACCGGCTGGGAATCAAGAAAGCCTGCGTCCTGGGCGTGTCCCAGGGGGGAATGATTGCCCAGTATCTTGCCATAGACTTCCCCCAGCGGGTGGAGAAGCTGG
>NZ_JBQISV010000068.1:0-12155 GCF_056800975.1 Acutalibacter sp. | reverse complement strand
CAGGCGTTGAACGCCGGAGGGACGGGTCTTTTGCCGTCCTGCTGCGTTAAAAAATCTTGAAATACGGCAAGTATTCCTGCGATTTTTTGCCTTGCAGGGCGGCAAAATCCCTCGCCCCTCCGGCATCCTCCGCCTATGAATACAAGTTCTAAGCCATTGCTTTCATAACAGCGGGAAGGGGAGTGGTCATTTTTGCGCCAGAGGAAGATTCCCATGAGAATGTGTACCGGCTGCGGGCAGATGAGGCCTAAAAAGGAGCTGGTGCGAATTGTGAAGGCCCCGGAAAAGCCGGGGGAGGAGGGCAAAACGCCGCCTCCCCAGATCAGCCTGGACCTGACCGGGAAAAGCCCCGGCCGGGGGGCCTATCTCTGCCGGAGCGCAGACTGCCTGCGCCTGGCCAGAAAGGCCCGGCGGCTGGAATGGGCGTTTTCCTGCAAAATACCGGAAGAGGTCTATGACGCGCTGGAAGGGGAGCTGACGGAGAATGAATAAAACGCTTTCCCTTTTGGGGCTGGCCCGCCGGGCCGGCCGGCTGGAGGCTGGCTTTGACGCCTGCCAAAAGGCAGCCCGCGCCGGCAAGGCGGCCCTGCTGGCCGCGGCCGGGGATATTTCAGATAAAACCTATAAGAATCTGTGCTACGAGGCGCAGAGGGCCGGCATTCCGGCAGTGCGGCTGACAGCCTCCATCCAGGAGCTGGGCCATGCCTGCGGGGTGCGGGCCGGCATTGTGGCTGTCAACGACAAGGGCTTTGCCGGGGCGGTCATCAAGGAATTGGAGGGGCCGGGAACGCCAGTCCGGCCCACAGACGAGAACGCGCGTAAGAAGGAGGAGGAAACCCTATGATGATAAAATACAGAGTTCGGGAGGTCGCCAAGGACCTGGGGATTCAGAACAAGGAGGTCATCGACACTCTGGCCAAGTTCTTCCCAGAGCCGAAGAAGTACATGACGGCCCTGAATGAGAATGAGCTGGACATTGTGCTGGAAAGCTTTACCCAGCAGCGGAGCATGGAGAGCTTTGACGCGTTTTTTGCCCAGCGGGACGCTGTGGTGGTGCGCCCCGAGCCTCAGCCTGAGCCCATGCCTGAGGTCCAGAAGGCCCAGCCGGAGCAGGAGAAGAACGCCGGGCGCAAACAGCCGGAGGAGGCCAGAACCGGGAGAAAGCCCCAGGAGCAGAGGCCCGGCCAGAGACAGGACCAGAAGCAGCGGCAGCAGGAGCGTCCCCGGAAAAACGAGACGCGGCCGGCCGGCCAGCCCCAGCCCCCTCAGGCCCAGAAGCCCCAGCAAAAGCCCGATGAGAAGCCCCAGGCCCAGCGGGAGCCCAAGCAGCCGGTGCGCCGGGTGGTAGATACCCGTTCCAGCAATGTGAACATCGACAAATATAACGAGAAGTATACCCAGCTGGCCGACCAGAAGGTGGGCGGCCGCCAGGATAATGTGGTGACCAAGCAGAAGTTCACCAACCGGAACCAGCAGCGCCGGGGCCAGCAGCGCCGGGGCAAGCGGGAGACCGAGGCCGAGCGTTTGCGCCGCATTGCCCAAGAGCGCAAGGCCAAGCACATCACCATCGAGGTGCCGGAGGAGATCACGGTGGGCGACTTCGCCCTGCGGCTGAAGGTCTCCGCCCCGGAGGTCATCAAAAAGCTCATGGGCCTGGGGGTGTTTGCCGCCATCAACGATGTGATTGACTTTGACACAGCTGTGCTCATTGCCGACGAGTTCCACGCCCGAGTGGAGAAAGAAGTGGTGGTCACCATTGAGGAGCGCATCATTGACGACAGCGAGGACGACGAGGCCAATCTGGTCTCCCGGGCCCCGGTGGTGGTGGTCATGGGCCATGTAGACCACGGCAAGACCTCCATCCTGGACGTGATCCGCAACTCCAATGTCACCGAGGGCGAGGCAGGAGGCATCACCCAGCACATCGGCGCTTACCGGGTAAAGGTGGGCGACCGGGACGTGACCTTTCTGGACACCCCCGGCCACGCGGCCTTTACCACCATGCGGGCCCGGGGCGCCAAGGTGACGGACATTGCCGTGCTGGTGGTGGCCGCGGACGACGGTATCATGCCCCAGACCGTGGAGGCCATCAACCACGCCAGAGCGGCAGGAGTCAGCATTATTGTGGCCATCAACAAAATGGATAAGCTGGGGGCTGACCCTGACCGGGTAAAGCAGCAGCTCACCGAGTATGAGCTGGTGCCCGAGGAGTGGGGCGGCGACACCCCCTGCATTCCAGTGTCCGCCCACACCAAGGAGGGCATCAACGACCTGTTGGAGATGATCATTCTCACCGCCGACATGATGGAGCTGAAGGCCAACCCGGACCGTGCCGCCAAGGGCACGGTGATTGAGGCGCGGCTGGACAAGGGCATGGGCCCTGTGGCCACTGTGCTGGTGCAAAACGGCACCCTGAAGGCCGGGGATATTCTGGTGGCCGGGGCCACTGTGGGCCGGGTGCGGTCCATGATGGACGACAAGGGCCGCCGGGTGCAGGAGGCGGGCCCCTCGGTGCCGGTAGAGATCACAGGCCTTGGAGACGTGCCTGTGGGCGGCGATGTTTTCGACGCAGTGTCTGACGAACGCCTGGCCCGGGAGCTGGTAGAGCAGCGCCTGACCGAGCAGAAGGAGGAGGCCTTCCGGGCCCAGACCCGGGTCACCCTTGACAATCTGTTTGAGCAGATGAAGGAGGGGGACATGAAGGAGCTGAAAATCATCGTCAAGGCCGACGTGCAGGGCTCGGTGGAGGCAGTGCGCCAGTCTCTGGAAAAGCTCAGCAACGAGGAGGTCCGGGTGCATATCATCCACGGGGCCGTGGGCGCGGTCAGCGAGAGCGACGTGATGCTGGCCAATGCCTCCAACGCCATTATTGTGGGCTTCAATGTGCGGCCCGACCCGGTGGCGGAGGAGAACGCCAAGCGGGATGGGGTGGATATGCGGCTGTACCGCATTATATACGACTGCATCGAGGAGATTGAGAGCGCCATGAAGGGCATGCTGGCTCCCAAGTACCGGGAGGTGGCCCTGGGCCGCGCCGAGTGCCGGGAGACCTACAAGATCAGCAATGTGGGCATTGTTATCGGCGGCCATGTCACAGCGGGCAAAATCACCCGCAGCGCTCTGGTGCGGGTGGTGCGCGACGGCATCATCGTGGCCGACGACAAAGTTGCCTCCCTGCGCCGCTTCAAGGACGATGTGAAAGAGGTGGCCGACGGCTACGACTGCGGCATCACCCTGGAGAAGTTTGCCGACATCAAGCAGGGAGACATCCTGGAAGCCTACGAGATGGAGGAGTACCGGGACTAAATGGAGATCGAGTATACAAAACTGGCGGTCAAGGCGATTGGCCGAATGGATAAGCTGCTGAAAAGCAGGATCAGCAGAGCGGTCCTGGGTTTGACGGAGACCCCGCCGAAGGGGGACATAAAGCCGTTACAGGGCTTTTCCGATGGCCGCGGCAGACTGCGCGTTGGAAAGTATAGAGTGGTGTACCGATATGCGGAAGATGGCAAAACCGTTTATATTATGGATATAGACAGCCGTGGAGATATCTATAAGTGAGAAAGGATGTGGTCATATGGCGCCCATGACACAGCAAATTGCAGAATTGGCGAATATGCTGCCGGAAGAAGAACAGCTGTTTGCATATGAATTTATGCAAAGGCTGGTACGGGCCTGGGATCCAGACTTTACAAAACTAACCCCGGAGGAAAAACAAAGGCTGGATGAAGCAGAGCAGGAGATTGCCCGGGGCGAGACGGTTTCCCATAAGGACATCACCTGGGACTAAGCGGAGGAGTGCCGGAATTCAGCCATAGGAGGCGGTTTTATGCCAAAATGTCAGGCCGGAGATATTGCAATCATGTACGAGGCCTATGGCAGCGGAGAGACCGTGGTCTATTTGCAGTCCGTGCTGGGCGGCCTCAACCCCGGCGCATACTATTTCGCGGGCAGGCTGTCCAGGCGCTTCCGGGTGCTGATTTGGGACGGCCCCAACTGCGGGCAGTCCGGCGTGTCTCTTCCCCCAGCTCCCAGCGAGTACCATTTGGCCTGCGGGTATCTGGCCAAGCTTCTGGACGCCCTGGGAGAGGGCCCGGTGCACCTGGCTGGCTGCTCGGGAGGCGGAGAGATGGGCCTGCTGTTTGCCCATCTCTACCCTGGCCGGGTGAAAAGCCTGGGCATGTACCGCCCCACTGACACCGCCAGCCAGCCGGAGCAGGAAGTGATCCGGGCCCGGTATTTTGATATCGCCCAGGCAGCGGAGCACTCCATGGAGCAGGCGGTGCAGCTTTCACAAAACCCGCCGCCCCACCGGTTCGCCGGGGCCTCCCGCTGGCTGGCAGAGCTGTGCCAAAGGGACAGGGAGAAGATTTTCGCCCTGGACCACAAGGCGTTCAGCCGCACCCTGCGGAATTGGGGGGAATGGATGGGAAATCCCCTCTTTTACCGGGCGAACCTTACAGATGAGGAGCTGGGGGAGCTCCGGCTCCCTGTTCTGGTCTGCCCCTGCTCAGACGACTTCCACCCGGAGCGGCTGGCCGTGGACCTGCAAAGGAAGCTGCCCGCCTGCACCTATATTCCCAGCGAGGGGCATCGCTCTGAGCAGGAGATATACGGGACAGGGGAGAACGGCTTTGGGGGCTTCCCCCGCTTTGTGGACCATTACGAGAGGTTTCTGGAAGGCCTTGTACAAACAACCAGTTGATTGACCATAACGCGGCCCCCACCGGGAATTCTGCCGCGCAAGGAGGGATTGCCATGCCTGGACACAAATTAGGACGCATCACCGAGGATGTGAGCAGAGAGCTCTCCGCCATCATCCGGGAGCTGAAAGACCCCCGGGTCACCGGGTGCCTGCTGAGCGTGGTGCGGGTGGAGGTCACCAACGACCTCTCCTACTGCACAGCCTATGTCAGCACAGTAGAAGGCCTGGAACGGTCAAAGGAGGCGGCAAAGGGGCTCAAATCCGCAGCGGGGTATATCCGCCGGGAGCTGGGCCACAGGCTGAAGCTGCGCCACGTGCCGGAGCTGATCTTCAAGCCCACCGACTCCATTGAGTACGGGGCCAGCATTTCCAAAATCCTCCACGGCCTGGACATTCCGGAGGAAAGGGAGGAGGACGAAGATGCTGACCTGTAAAGAGACCGCCGCCCTTTTGAGGGACTGGAATGATATTCTGGTCATCTGCCACGAGAACCCGGATGGGGACGCTTTGGGCTCCATGTTCGGCCTGGTGCGGGGCCTGCGGGCCATGGGCAAACAGGCGGACTGGTACTGCGCCAGTCCCGTGCCCGGAAAGTTCGCCTATCTGACCCAGGGAGTGGAGCATACCGGCCTCACACCGGCCCATGTGCTCACCGTGGATGTAGCAGACCAGAAGCTTCTGGGGGACGCCTGGGAGAAATTCGGAGACAAGATGGAGCTGGCTATTGACCACCACGGCGTCCACCGGCCCTTTGCAAACGCCCGTTGGGTAGATCCGGAAAGCGCGGCCACAGCGGAAATGATCTGGCTGCTCCTGCAGGAGCTGGAAGCGCCGGCAGACGCCGGCGTTTTGGGATGCCTGTATACCGGCATTGTCACAGACACCGGCTGCTTCCGCTACCGGAACGTAACGCCCCGCACCCTGCGGGTTGCCGCCAGTCTGTTGGAGGCGGGCGCGCCTGCCGGGGACATCAACAAGCAGATTTATGAGAGCAAAAAGCTGGCGGCAATTCGTGCCGAGGTGATGGAGCTGAACACCCTGGAGGTCTTCTGCGGGGGCAAATGCTCCATGATACAGATCCCCCGCTCTATCATAGAGGAGACAGGCGCGGACGAGGGGGACATGGACGGCAGCGTGGGCCGCGCTGCGGCAGAGATCGAGGGCGTGCTGATTTTTGTCAGTCTGAAGGAGAAGGAGGACGGCAGCATCAAAGCCTCTCTGCGCACCAGCCCACCGGCCAACGCCTCGGTGATCGCCCAGCGCTTTGGGGGCGGCGGCCACGCCGGAGCGGCAGGCTGTCCTCTGGACGGGCTGAATATGGCAGGAGCCCGGCTCAGAATGATGGAGGCCTGCCAACAATATCTTGCGGAGATAGGGTGCGTCTGACCCCATATGAACGGTGTAATAGTTGTCGACAAGCCCCAGGGCTTCACCTCCTTCGACGTGGTGGCAGTGATGCGGGGGCTTGCCAAGGAAAAGAAAATTGGCCACACCGGCACCCTGGACCCCATGGCAACCGGGGTGCTTCCCCTGCTGCTGGGGCGGGCCGCCAAGGCGGCGGAGCTGCTGCCTGACACAGACAAGGAGTACCAGGCGGAGTTTTTGCTGGGAGAGCGTTACGATACCGGAGACGTCACCGGAACCTTGACAGAACGGAGGGACTGCCCGGTGTCCCGGCCGCAGCTGGAAGCGGCCCTGACCGGATTTCGGGGGGACATTATGCAGGTGCCGCCCATGTATTCGGCGGTGTCGGTAAACGGCAAGCGGCTCTACCAGCTGGCCCGCCAGGGCATGGAGGTAGAGCGCTCGCCCCGCCCCGTCCACATTGCCCTGCTGACTTTGGAGGACTACGACGAGACAGCCCGGCGGGGCAGGCTTCGGGTGAGCTGCTCCAAGGGAACGTACATCC
This sequence comes from Acutalibacter sp., assembly GCF_056800975.1. Lineage (NCBI taxonomy): Bacteria > Bacillati > Bacillota > Clostridia > Eubacteriales > Acutalibacteraceae > Acutalibacter > Acutalibacter sp. The sequence continues at coordinate 5,541 of NZ_JBQISV010000068.1, read as the reverse complement.
GTGTGCTGATTGAGGACATCGCCCAGGCGGCAGGCACGGTGGGCGTCATGACTGCTCTGCGGCGCACGCAGGCCTGTGGATTCTCCGAAGAGGAGGCGCTGCCCCTGGACCGCCTGCGGGAGCTGGCGGCGGGCGGCGGGCTGGGGTCCGTGCTGCGGCCGGTAGAGAGCCTGTTTGAGGGCTATGCCCAGGTAGCGGTAAGCGAGGCCCAGAGCAGGCGTTTTCAGAATGGCGGCGGGCTGGACATGCAGCGGCTGCGGCTGAGGGCAAAGCCGGAGGAGGGACAGGTCCTTCGGGTGTATGGCCCTCAGGGGAGCTTTTTAGGCCTGGCCAGGGCCGACCTGAACCGGTCGGAGCTGCGCTTTCTGAAACGCTTCACAGAAGAGGGCTGAATTCCTGCCTTTCCAAAGCCTTCTGTGAACATGGCCGGGCAGTGGGCAGAAACGATGGGAAGAATTTTCAGCAGGAAGGGGCACGGAAATGGAGATCATAAACACAGTGCAGGCAGCTCCGCAATCGGCCTGCTCCTTGGCCCTGGGCACCTTTGACGGCCTGCACCGGGGGCATCTGGCGGTGGTCGGGGCCGCCCTGGCCGGGGCGAATGCCGCCGGATGGGAGCCGGCGGTGTTCACCTTCCGGCGAAGCCCCTCAGGGGAACGGTTGGTGATGACCGGGCAGGACAAGGCCCGGCTGTTGGAGGAGCTGGGCGTGGCCAGAATGTATGAGATGGACTTTGCCGCAGTAAAGGACCTTCCGGCGGAGGACTTTGTCAGAGACATGCTCTTCACCCGGCTGAACGTGCGGCAGGTCTGCTGCGGAGAGGACTTCCGCTTTGGCCGGGGCGCGGCAGGGGACAAAAGCCTGCTGGCCCGGCTCTGCGGCGAAGCTGGGGTAAAGCTGACCGTGGTCCCGCCGGTGACAGAAAACGGGGAGAAAATCAGCTCTACCCGCATCCGCCAGGCATTGGAGCAGGGGGACCCGGCAGCGGCCAACCGTCTGCTGGGCAGGCGGTTCAGCTTTGAGCTGGAGGTGATCCACGGCAACCACATCGGCTCTACCCGCCTGGGGACCCCTACCATCAATCAGGCCCTGCCAGAGGAGCTGGTCTGCCCCCGTTTTGGGGTGTATGCCGCTTGGTGCCAGGTGGGAGGCAGCTGGCAGTACGGCGTGTGCAACATAGGGCTGAAGCCCACCGTGGGCTCAGACCGGGTGCTGGCGGAGACCTGGATGCCGGAGTTTTCCGGGGACCTGTACGGGCAGCAGGTCCGGGTGTGCCTGCTGGACTTCATCCGGCCTGAGAAAAGGTTTGACTCGTTGGAGGCGCTGCGGGAGGAAATTCTCCGCAACGGCGAGACGGCCAGGGCCATAGCCGGGAAGATGCCGCCGGCTCCATGGAACAGGCTGACCACAGCAGCTGTTGAAGACTGCGGACAGCGCCCCTAAGAACAACAGATTCCAAGAAGAAATGCCACCCCTTTCAACCCACAGGCTATGCCTGGGGCTGGAAGGGGTGGCATTTTCCCTTTTAGCAAAGAAATCCGCCCCGTCTCTGCCCCATTTCTGCCAGCAAAGGGCTGTCCGCGCATTGCCAGCCGTTTCCCGGTACACGGATTACCAGAACAGGTCGAATGACCGGGAAAACACCCGGTCCCTTTTTCGCGCAACCATACTTGACATAATATTTTGTCCCCGCTTTTCGCCATTTCCCTGTTCCATCCGTCCCTCTCCGGGGACATGCCCCGGCATCCTCCGTAAACTCCCAGAAAACCGCAGCCCCCAAACGACCTTTATTTTTCCCGCCAGGAGGTATAATTTCATCGTCTCCCGCATAAGGGGTAACATAATTTTACTTGAGGCGGTGTTGTAAATGGAATTGACAAAATGGAGGCGGACTCTCTCCAACCTGGTCCAGCAGCTGCGCGGCGACTATGCCCGCCGGGCTGTCACCATGACAGGCTGCTTTCTGGCAGGGCTGGCTGCGGCCCGGGGGCTGGTGTTCGGCAAGTATGCGCCCTTTGGGGTGGCGGTAGCAGCGGCCGCCCCCCGGGGCGGGCTGTGGGCCGGGGCCATGGGGGCCTTTCTGGGCTACCTGCTGCCCTCGCCGGCCTATGTGCCGGTGCGGTACGCGGCGGCGTTGGTGGCGGTCACAGCTATTCGTTGGTCACTGGACCAGCTGAAGTCAGTAAACGGCCATCCCCTGTTCTCTCCGGCGGCGGCGTTTCTGCCGCTGCTGCTCACAGGCATGACTATGGTATTCCTGCAGGGCTCGGTGACATATACCGCTGCCCAGTATGTGGCGGAGTCCTTTCTGGGGGCGGGCAGCGCCTACTTTTTGCGGCGGGTGGTGTACCTGCTCAGCGGGCTCACCGGCGAGGGCAAGCCCCGCATCGGCGCAGTGGGGGGACGCCTGGAAAGCGGCGACCTGGCGGCAGTGACTGTGAGCCTGGGGGTGCTTCTCCTCTCCTTCTCCGGGGTGAGCGTCATGGGGGTCTCCCTGGGCAGGATTCTTCTGGTGCTTCTGGTGCTGTACTGCGCCCGGGCAGCGGGCATCTCCGGGGGCGCGGTGGCCGGGGTGGCAGCGGGAGCCATTCAGGGCCTGTCCACCGCCGGGCTGTCCTATCTCTCCGGGGCCTACGGGCTGGGGGGGCTGATGGCCGGGGTGTTCGCCCCAATGGGCAAGGTGGCAGGGGCCGCGGCCTTTATCATCGCCCACGGAGTTGCCTCGTTACAGGTGGGGGCGGGCAGTACGCAAATCCTCACCGGGGCGGTGGAGGTGGCGGCGGCTACCATTGTCTACATGTTTCTGCCCCGCAGCCGGCGGTTCACCGAGATTTTCGGCCTGCGGGGGGACAGCCTCAGCGGCGGAGCCCTGCGGGGGAATATTGTCATGCGGCTGAAGTACGCGGCCCAGGCCCTCACCCAGGTCTCCGTGTCCGTAGAGGAGATTGCGAAAAAGCTGCAAAATGTCTGCGCCCCCACCCTGCGGGGGGTCTATGACAGGTCCACCGAGACCATTTGCGCCGGGTGCGGCATGAGCACCGTCTGCTGGCGCAAGTATAAGGACCAGACCCTGCGGAACTTTGCCCAGCTCTCCGGCCCCTTGAAGGAAAAGGAGAAGCTTGAGACCTGCGACTTCACCAAGGAGTTCAGCGACCGCTGCTGCCGGGCCGGGGAAATGCGGGACGAGCTGAACAAAAATTACGCCCGCTATTTAATGAAGGAGGCGGCGGAGCTGCGGACCGCCCAGGTGCGGGAGGTGGTGGAGGCCCATTTCCGCACCACGGCGGGGATATTGGAGGAGCTGGCCGGAGAGTTTGCCCAGTACCAGCGGTTTGACGAGGAGGCGGCTCAGCGGGTGGCGGTGGTGCTCCGGGACAGCGGCGTCACCCCCTTGGAGGTGTGCTGCCGGGTGGACCGGTTCGACCGGATGACCGTGGAGGCGGAGATTGGCCGGGAGCGGCAGAAGCGTCTGAACCGGGCGGCTTTCACCCGGGAGGTGTCCTCTGCCTGCGGGCGGCTGTTCTCCCCGCCCTGCGTCAGCGCCGGAGAGGACCGCTGCCGCATCCAGATGTGCCAGCGTCCTCTGCTGGACGTAGGCCGGGGGTTCTCTCAGACCTGCGCCGGAGGCGGGGCCTTTTGCGGCGACAGCACCAATGTGTTCTACGACGGCTGCGGGCGGCTGATTGCAGTGCTCAGCGATGGCATGGGCACCGGGGGCCGGGCGGCAGTAGACGGGGCCATGACCTCGGCCATGGCGGAAAGCCTGCTGAAGGCCGGGGTGGGCTTTGACAGTATGTTAGAGACCGTCAACTCTGCGCTGATTGCCAAGTCAGGGGACGAATCGCTGGCCACCATGGACTTGGTGTGCGTGGACCTGTTTACAGGCAAAACAGAGTTCCGCAAGGCTGGCGCGGCCTGCACCATTCTGCGCCGGGGAAGGAGGACAGAGGTAATTGAGGCCAGCAGCGTGCCGGTGGGCATTATGCCTGGGGTGGAGTTTGCCGCCAGCCAGCGGGAGCTTTCGCCAGGCGACCTGCTGGTGATGGTGTCAGACGGGGTGGTGGCCGCAGGCAGCGAGTGGCTGGTAGACATGGCGGCGGACTGGGATGAGGATGAGAACCCCAACTTACTGGCCCAGCGGGTGACAGAGGAGGCGAAGAAGCGCCGCAGCGACGGCCACGAGGACGACATGACCGCATTGGTGCTGGTGGTGCAGGCAGCCTGAAAGAAAAGCGGTGCCGCACGGTCCATATGCACGCACGCAGAATATCACCCCATTGGGTGAAGAAAGGAGCTTCTTTCCATATTTATCTCTCAACAGGCCGCTGTCTGTCCTGTACGCAAAGACGCTGCCTGTCACAAGCCCCGGCACGGCTCCGCGCTGATTGTGGGGGATAGCCTTCCCCTCCCGCCACAGTCTCCCGCGCCCGGGAGTGTTCGTTTCGGAGAGCTTTTCATGTTCCTCCGCCCGTAGGGCGGGGGAACACAGATGGTTATCTCTGTGGTTGGGACAATCCCCCCGCGCCCCGTCAGCTTGACTTTTGAAAGGAGGATGGATATAATAGAAAAAACAACGCCGCCCGGCCCTGTCCCTCTCCGGGGCGGGCCGGGCGGCTTCCAAAGAAAGAAGGGTCCCCATGAATTACCAATTCTCCCAGCGGGTGAAGGACCTTAAGCCCTCCGCCATCCGCGAAATCCTGAAAAACTCCTCTGCCCCCGGCGTCATCCCTCTCTCCGCCGGCAATCCCGCGCCAGACGCTTTCCCCTATGAGGACATCCGGACGCTCTCTGAGAGCCTGCTGGCCGACACCCCTGTGGAAGCCCTGCAATACAGCCTCACCGAGGGCTATGCCCCTCTGCGGGAGTACCTGAAGAAATACATGGCCGAAAAGTATGGGCTGGGCACAGACAACGACCAGGTGATCATCACCAGCGGGGCCCAGCAGGTGATGGACCTGTTGACCAAAACCCTGCTGAACGAGGGGGACACGGTGCTGTGCGAGGCCCCCAGCTTTATCGGCTCTCTGAACACCTTCCGCTCCTACCGGGCCAGGCTCTGCGGCGTGCCCATGGAGGCGGACGGGGTCAGCGTGGAGGGTCTGGCAAAGGCCCTCGACACGGAAAAAAATATTAAATATTTCTATACCATCCCCAATTTCCAGAATCCCTCCGGCGTCACCATGAGCCTGGAAAAGCGCAAAAGGGTTTACGAGCTCTGCCGGGACCGCGGCGTGCTGATTTTGGAGGACAACCCCTACGGCGACCTGCGTTTTGCCGGGGAGGACCTGCCCAGCATCAAGGCCCTGGACCAGGAGGGCGTGGTGATGTACGCGGGCTCCTTCTCCAAGGTGATCTCTCCCGGTATGCGGGTGGGCTATGCTGTGGGACCCCAGGAGGTGATACAGAAAATGGTGGTCTGCAAGCAGGGGGAGGATGTGCACAGCAATATCTGGGCGCAGATCATCTGCCACCGTATGCTGACCCAGCGGGACTATGAGGCCCATCTCCGCCGCCTGCGGGAGATTTACCGGCGCAAGTCCG
>NZ_JBQISV010000067.1:0-12231 GCF_056800975.1 Acutalibacter sp. | reverse complement strand
ACGAGATCCCGGACGCCAAGACTCAGATTGGCATTTTAAAAACTGCCCAACTGGTAGAAAAGGGTTTGCTATAAGCAGTCCTAGATATTTTTCTTGAAAGGAATGATAACCATGAGCTATAAAAGAATTGCCCCGCTGTTGCTGGGACTTACGCTGACAATTCTGTCAGCAGGGCTTTCTGCCTGCGAGAGCAAGGACAGCTGGTCCTCCTCTCCGGCCTCTGCCCCCACTGCAACCTCAGAACCCATCCCCACCCCGGAAGCTACCGCCACGCCGGAGCCCACCCAGGAGCCCACTCCCACCCCAGAGCCTACTCCGTCCATGGACGTGGACGCGCTGTTTGCGGAAAATCCCATTGACGCCCAAAAGGATGAAGACCTGGCTAATGCCTTTACCGCAAAGGACGCCTATCTGGCATTTCAGACAGCCAGAGAGAAGTGGACGCTTTTTGTAGACCGGGTGACTGATACCATCTCCAACCAGCTGTTGGAGGGACAGGAGAAAGAGGAGTTTGACCAGGCTGCGGAGGCTTGGGCTTTGGAGAAGGACGAGGCTCTTCAATCTGTTCTGGAGGGGAGCACAGAGGAGGAGCTGTTGCAGACAGACCTGGACAAGGCCACAGAGGCTTCTTCTACGGTAATGTCACTTTGTCGTGACCGCGCCCAGGAGCTTTGTAAAAAATACGCTGAGCTCACTGGACAGTTCCCGGACTTTGAGGCGCTGCTCAGCGACGCTCCCATGGGGTGAAAAGGTTTTCCACATTTTTGTTTATACCTGTGGAAAACCTGTGCTGTCACTTTGCATGTCGTGCAGACAAACACCCTGAGTTGAGACTTGTAGAAGTAGCATTTCTGAGAGGCTCTCTTATCTCACTGTCATAAGCCTCTGTTGACAGGACAGCATAAAACAAAAGCAGGTCCATTCTGAGTAACGTCAGAATGGACCTGCTTTTTTATGAATATGAGGGTTAAAGTGAGGTATTTTCGTCCTTCATTCTCCCGGCGTTTCCGGGATAGGCGCTTCCGGCTACTGGTCCTCTGGCTGTGTGGAAGCGTCCTGTGCCTGAGTATTGTCCTCAGCTTCTGTTTCTGCGCTGCCGATTCCCTCTGTGCTCTCAGCAGTCTCTGCTGGCAGTTCCTCTGTCTCCTCGCCGGCCATTTCCTCGCCGGCAGACGCCTCCTCCTTGGGGGCGCTGGTCAAGGTGACCACCTTGCTGTCCTCCTGCACCTTCATCACCCGCACACCCTTGCTGGGCCGGGCGCACTGACGGATTTCCTCCGCCGGGGTGCGTATCACAATGCCGTCGCTGGAAATCAGGATGATGTCCTCCTCAGGGGAAACCACCCGGATACCGGCAACCGCGCCGAATTTATCCACATGATAGTTCTTCAGACCCTTGCCGCCCCGCTTCTGAATGCGGTAATCCTCGGGGGGGCTCAGCCGGCCAAAGCCGGTTTCAGTGACAGTCAGCACCAAACTGCCCTCCCGCAGCACATCCATGCCCACAATGCTGTCCCCAGAATCCAGGCTCATCACCTTGACGCCCCGGGCATTGCGGCTGAGCTCCCGAATCTGGGTCTCATTCATACAAAGAGCCATGCCGTTTTTCGTGGCAAATATCAAATCATCACTACCGCCGGTGACCTGCACCCAGGCCAGATGGTCTCCTTCGTCCAGGTCAACGGCAATCAAGCCGGCCTTACGCACATTCTTGAAAGCCGAGAGCCTGGTGCGCTTCACCACGCCGTTTCGGGTGACCATTACCAGGAATTTCTCCTCGTCCATACCGTCCAGCCGCAGGACTGAGGTAATGGTCTCCTCTCCCTGCAGGGGAAGAAGATTGCGGATGTGCATGCCCCGGCTGGTGCGGGAGCCCTCGGGCACCTCGTAGCATTTGATGCGGTACATGCGGCCCAGGTCAGAGAAGAACAGAATATAGTCGTGACTGCCGGTGACAAAAATGTCAGAGGCCGCGTCCTCCTCCCGGCGGCTCATGGCCGAAATGCCCCGGCCGCCCCGCTTCTGGGACTTGTAATTCTCCATTTTCTGGCGCTTGACATAGCCATACTGCGTGAGGGTGAGGACGCACTCCTCTACAGGGATCAAGTCCTCCACGTCCACCTCGCCGCTGATGGCCGCAATCTCTGTGCGCCGCTCGTCTCCAAAACGGCGCTTCATGTCCAGGGCCTCGTCCTTGATAATGGCCTTGCGCCGGCTTTCGCTTTGCAAAATATCTGTCAGGTCCGCAATCTGCTCGTGCAGCTCGCTGAGCTCGGTCTCAATTTTCAAAATTTCCAGCCCTGCCAACTGTCCCAATTGGAACCGGCAGATGGCGTCTGCCTGAAGGTCGTCAAAGCCGAAATGCTCCATCAGAGCCAGCTTTGCCTCAGGCCGTCCGCCCTTACAGCCCCGTATGGTGGCAATAATCTCGTCTACAATGTCAACAGCCCGCTTCAGGCCCTCCAGAATATGGGCCCGGTCCTGGGCCTTTTTCAGGTCAAACCGGGTGCGCCGGGCAATGACTTCCATCTGGAATTCCACATACTTTTGCAGAATCTTCTGAAGGTTCAGAATCTCCGGCCTGCCGTCTACCAAAGCCAGCATAATGACGCCAATGGAGACCTGCATCTGGGTCAGGGCAAACAGATGGTTCAACACAATCTGGGGAGAGGCCTCCCGCTTCACGTCAATGACAATGCGCATACCCTCCCGGTCAGAGTGGTCGTCTACATTGGAGATGCCCTCAATGCGCTTTTCCTTCACCAGGTCGGCAATGCTCTTGATGAGCTCGGCCTTGTTGACCTTATAGGGAATTTCAGAGACAATGATTTTGGAGCGGCCGGACCTTTCTTCCTCCTCAATCTCTGCCCGGGCCCGGACCACTACCTTGCCCCGGCCAGTGGCATAAGCGGAACGGATGCCGCTACGGCCCATGATTATGCCGCCCGTGGGAAAATCCGGCCCCTTGATGTGCTCCATCAAATCGTCCAGGGTGGCGTCCGGGTTGTCAATATAGCAGCAGACGCCGTCCAGCACCTCGTTGATGTTGTGGGGGGGCACATTGGTGGCCATGCCCACGGCAATGCCCATCGAACCGTTTACCAGCAGATTGGGAAAGTGGCTGGGGAGCACCACAGGCTCCTTCAGACGGTCGTCATAGTTGGGCTTGAAGTCCACGGTGTCCTTGTTGATATCGTCCAGCATGGCCACGGAGAGCTTGGTCATCCGGGCCTCGGTATAACGGGGGGCGGCAGGGGGGTCGCCGTCCACAGAGCCGAAGTTGCCGTGACCGTCCACCAGCATATACCGCAGAGAGAAATCCTGGGCCAGACGGACCATGGCGTCATACACCGCCGCGTCGCCGTGGGGGTGGAACTCCGCCAGGGTCTTGCCCACGGTGTCCATACATTTGCGGTAGGCGCCGTCAGGCCAAAGAGAGTCCTGGTACATTTTATATAATATGCGCCTGTGCACAGGCTTCAGACCATCCCGCACATCCGGCAGGGCCCTCTGCACAATAACAGACATGGAATAGTCCAAAAAGGACTGCTCCATCTCCTTGGTAAGGGCCACGTCTATAATCCGGCCTCCGGATTCCTCCTGAGGGGGGGTGGTGTTGTTCTCAAATTCTGACATCTACACTTCTCCTTAACATCAGAGTCGTTCTCTGATTATCCCGGGCTTGTCCTGGCGGTTATACGTCCCAGTTGGCCTTCTGCGCGTTCTCCACGATGAAATCCCGGCGGGGCTCTACCTTGTCGCCCATCAGAATGGTGAACACCTGGTCTGCCTGGGCCGCGTCATCCACCTCCACCCGGCGCATGGTCCGGGCGGCAGGGTCCATGGTGGTCTCCCACAGCTGAATGGGGTCCATTTCACCCAGGCCCTTGTACCGCTGTATGGGGCAGTTGCCTCCCAGCTCTGCCAGAATCTTGTCCCGCTGGGGGTCGGAAAAGGCATAATAGTGACGCTTATTTTTGGTGATGCGGTATAGGGGAGGCTGGGCCAGATACACATGACCCTGCTCAACCAAGGGCCGCATGAACCGGAAAAAGAAGGTGAGCAGCAAGGTGCGGATATGACTGCCGTCCACATCAGCATCGGCCATGATGATCACCTTGCCGTAGCGCAGCTTAGTGATGTCAAAGTCCTCGCCAATGCCTGTGCCCAGAGCAGTCACCACGGGCATAAGCTTTTCGTTGCTGTAGACCTTGTCAAGCCTTGCCTTCTCCACGTTGAGCATCTTGCCCCACAGAGGGAGAATGGCCTGAAATTTTCGGTCCCGTCCGCCTTTGGCAGAGCCGCCGGCGGAATCTCCCTCCACAATATAGATCTCTGTCTCCTCCGGGTCTCTGGACTGGCAGTCTGCCAGCTTGCCGGGCAGAGAGTTACTCTCAAGGGCGGTTTTGCGCCGGGCAAGCTCTCTGGCCTTTCGGGCTGCCTCTCTGGCTCGGGAGGCGGTAAGAGCCTTATCAAAAATTGCCCGGGCAGTGGCTGGATTCTCCTCCAAATGCTGTAGCATTGCCTTGTACAGCATGGAGCTCACCAGGCCCGTGATCTCCGTATTGCCCAGCTTGGCCTTGGTCTGGCCCTCAAACTGGGCCTCCTTCAGCTTCACGCTGACCACGCAGGTCAAGCCCTCCCGCACGTCCTCGCCGGAGAGGTTCTTGTCGTTGTCTTTGAGAATATTATATTTTCTGGCATAATCGTTCATCACCCGGGTCAACGCCCGGCGGAAGCCCTCCTCGTGGGTGCCGCCGTCTACTGTACGGATGTCGTTGGCAAAGGAGAGCACCAGCTCGTTAAAGCTGTCGGTGTACTGCATGGCAATCTCCGCAGTGGCGTTGTTGTCCTCAGCCACAGCGGAAAAATGCATGATCTCAGGGTGAATGACCTCTACCGCTTTGTTCCTGTTGATATAGTCCACAAACTCCCGGATGCCGCCCTCATAACAATAGCTGTTGACTACTGGGCGTTCCCATTCCCGCTCCTCGGGCACGCGCTCCTCCGGGTTCCGCTCGTCAATGAGCTCAATGGTAATGCCCGCGTTGAGGAAGGCCTGCTCCCGCAGCCGGGTTTGCAGGGTTTCGTAGCTGTAGACTGTGGTCTCCTTGAAAATCTCCGGGTCTGCCTGAAAGCAGATAACAGAGCCGTTGGTGCTGCCCTCAGGGGCCGGGCCCTTTTCGATGAGCTCGGTGACAGCCTTGCCCCGCTCAAAGCGCTGGTAGTACCGCACCCCGTCGGTAATAACCTCTACCTCCAGCCAGGTAGACAGTGCGTTGACCACCGACGCGCCTACGCCGTGCAGGCCGCCGGAGACTTTATAGCTGCCCCCGCCAAACTTGCCCCCGGCATGGAGGATGGTGAACACCACTGTCACTGCGGGCAAGCCGGTTTGATGCTGAATGCCCACGGGAATCCCTCGCCCATTGTCAGACACATACACCACATTGCCGGGGAGAAGGCGCACCACCACCTTGTCGCAAAAACCCGCCAGGGCCTCGTCAATAGCGTTGTCCACAATCTCATACACCAGATGATGCAGGCCCCGGGGGCCTGTGGAGCCAATATACATGCCGGGCCGCTTGCGCACCGCCTCCAGGCCCTCTAAGACCTGGATCTGATCGCCGTCATAGGCCTGTTCACTTTTTGTCATGTCCGTGATCTCGTTGATTTCCAAAAGCAACTGCCCTCCAAAGCTCGTTTACAAAAGGCAAAGCCCGCCTTGCTTCCATCGGCCGAAAAGGACTGGCGGCACAAGGCCGGATATCTCCTGTATCTTCTTATCCTATTCTACTATTCCTACATTATAGCAGATTTTCGTAAATTTGTAAAGTCTCCCGGCGTAAGCTTTCCGGGGAGCTATATATGAAAAAATGTTTCATTTTTCGCCTGAGTTTTGGCAATTTTTCATATTATGCTGTCAGCGGAACTGCCTGCCGCTGGGCGTGTTCCCCGCCTGCTGCCCAGGACGGCGCTGGGAATCAGCCGGGCCCCCTGGACGCGGCCCGCCCACCTGGCTGACCGGCGTTCCCATGCCAGCTCTGGGAGCCCCAGAGGCAGGACGGCCTCCATGCTGCATGGACGCGCCCTGTTGGGCAAAGCTCATACCTTGCCGGGCAGGCTGGCCGTAGCCGGTTGGCCGGTTGTTTGCGACGCTGGCGGCAGGCCGCTGGGAGGGAGCCGGTTGGGCAACGGGCCTGGCCGGCCGAGGGGGCTGGGGAGGCTGGGGCTTTGGCTGAGCCGGCCGGGGTACATGGATGCGCTGGCTCATTTGGAGATTGTCCTTCTCCGCCTGGACCCTGGCCCGCTGAAAGGCCTGCTGATTCACCACTCCGGTGTCGCCCTTACCGGGCTGAGGCACAGGGCCGGTGCGCTGAGAGGCCCGAGGGAAGTGGTCCTCTTCTTCAGCAAAATATTCCGGACGTTGGGCCGGAGCAGGAGAGGGCTCCTCCTTGCCGCCCCGGAACAAGCGGCGTTTTTCGTACTCAGCCCGGGAGACCCGTTTGATCACCGGCTTTTCCAGGTACACCATGAACAGGCTGAACAGGAAAAACGCCGCAAAGGGCAGAAAAACATACAGCGCTGTTTCCAGCGAGATATCATCCAGAACAAATTTGTGAAAGAAATAGAGCACGCCGCTGGTAAACACTGCCAGCAGTCCCAACACATAGATGAGAGGGGAGAGGTAGATATTGGAGATGCCGCCGCAGCGGGGGCACTGATATTCTCCCTGTTTTTTCAGGGACCAGGTGCGAATGAGGTTCACTCGTTTTTTACAGTACGGGCATCTGGGTACTCCGAAATAACGCATAGGCTAATGGTCATCCCTTTCTTTCCATTTATTTTTCTGCCAGCAGGGCCTGGCTGGCCCTGCGCAGCAGTGTGGCGGGGGACATTTGCGAGAGGTAAACGGTCTCGCGGCCGTTCTCTTGACAGACGATAAAGGACTTTGGCAGCTCCGAGGTCACATCCACCACCCGGCCCTCCCGCTGGGCCCGGGCCAGATATTCTCTGGTGCGTTTGGAGCCGGTTGTGTTGTCCAGGTCGAACACGCCGGAGATGCTGGCGGTGTGCACAATGGTATTCTGCCCCAAATGAAGGTATAATTGCATATTTTTTCCTTTCCTGACCGCAAAAACCGCTTTCGTCATAAGACACAGGCCAGCCTCTGAGCAGCTGTGGGTTTCTCAGTATACCTCTTCCGGGTACACTGCCCCTGCCTCTACCCGAAAGCGCATTCCTGCCTCCATGCCTCCCACCGCGTCGGGGTCGCAGCAGGTGATGAATACCTGCTGGTCATGGAGATGATTCAAAAGATAGTCCTGCCGGTCCTTATCCAGCTCACTGAGCACATCGTCCAGCAGAACAATGGGAGTCTCGCCGGAATATTTCTCTAAAAGTCTGGCTTCTGCCAGCTTCATGGCCAGCACTGCGCTTCTCTGCTGGCCCTGGGAGCCATAGGCCTTAGCCGAGACCCCGTCAATACGAATATCCAGGTCGTCTCTGTGAGGGCCGGTCATGGTAAAGCCTGTGCGCACATCCGAGGCAGCGGTACGAGCCAGCTCCTGCAAAAACAGCTGGGTGGTCTCCAGCAGGGTGTCGCCTCCGGCAAAGGAGGGGGCATAGCGCAGGCTGAGCTCCTCCCGTCCCTTGCCGATGCCTTGAAAGACCTCCTGCACACAGGGCGCCAGATTCTCAATAAACTGCCGGCGTTCCAGCATCACCCGGGCCCCCAGGTCGGCGGTTTTGGCGTCCCAGGCGCTGACGGTCTCCATAAGCCGGGGGTTTTTGGCCACCTCCTTGAGCAGGGCATTGCGCTGAGAGACTGCCCGGCGGTAATTGCCCACCAGACCCGCATAGGCGGGCTTGATCTGGCACAGGGCCGTATCAATAAATTTCCGCCGGTGGGGCGGGCCCTCCTTGATGAGCATGAGATGCTCGGGGGAGAAGATTACTGCCCGGACCTTGCCCACCAGCGCGGAACCGCTGTTTTTTTTCACCTCATTGATCCAGCTGGTACGCCTGCCGCCCTCAATTTGCAGGACAGCGTTCTGTTCCCGGTCCTCGCTGAAAAAGTCCAGCTCAATGGTGGTAGAGGGAGCGTTTTTGCCGGTGGACTCATCCAGACGGGGGAGCTCATTGTCCTTTGCCCCCCGGAAGGAGTGGCCGCCGGTGAACAGCCAAAGGCCCTCCAGCAGATTGGTTTTGCCCTGGGCATTGCCGCCGTAAATAACATTGACCTCTTCGCAGGGGAAGAGCTCCTCGTCAGCAATATTGCGGAAATCCTTGGCGGCAAATCTGATTACAGTCATGGTGGTTACCTGTTTTCTGAAGTTTTTCTTGTGTTCTCTGTTTCGTATACGCTGACATTCTTGAGTAAAGGAAAAATAAAGGGTCTTCCTCTGATTTTTCCGGCGTCAAACAGGACGCTCGCCCCCTTGCTCCGCAAGGGGAGGAAGCTTTGCTTCGCAAACCTTCCGCAGCCGCCAAGAACGTGCGTCTGCGCTCGCTGGCATCTGACGGGTATGCTGAAGGTATTCTTCTCTGGATTTGACGGCAGCGAGGGGGCCGCTGGTCTTCCTGCGGTCGACCGCGCTAAGTTCGACTTGCCTGCGGCATCCGACTTGCCTGCGGCATCCGACTTGCCTGCGGCAAGTCGACGGCGGCGCAGCCTTACCCCGTTCTGGACTGAGATTTGGAGGTGAAGCACTACCTCGCACCTTTGCTCACTGCGCCGCCTAAGTTCAAGGTCAAGACCTTGGGGACTCTGTCCCCAAACCTCTGCCACCTTTGTAAAGGTGGACGAAACTTTTGATTCGCGCACCTCTGTTCTGCTTCGCTCTGGCTTTTCTGCCCGCGGTTTTGGTTATTGCTCTACCTGGAAGGTGCGGCCGTTCAGCTCTGCTGTATCCCCCGGGCGCAGCTTTTTGCCCCGCATCAGGCAGACCTCCCCGTTTACCCGCACCAAGCCATCCTGAATTGCCGCTTTCGCCTGCCCGCCGGTATCTACCATCCCTGTCAGCTTTACCAGCGCGTCCAGCCGGATAAACTCTGTCTCAATTCTGATTTTCTCCATCTGCGATGCTCCGTTCTCAGTCATTCTTCAGCCGCACAGGCAGAACAAGGAACAGGAAGCTGTCCCCTTCCTTGGGCTGTACAGTCATGGGGCTGAGGGGGCCGCTGAGGCCCACCCGGATTTCGTCGCACTCGGTATTCCGCAGGGCGTCCAGCAGGTAGCGGTTGTTAAAGCCGATTTCTACCTCGTCTCCCTCCATCTCCACCGGCAGCTGGTCGCTGGCCCGGCCCATGGAGGTGGTGCACAGCAGCTTCATCTCATGGTCGCCAAAAATGCAGCGCACCGGGCTCTTCAGCCGGTCGGTGATCAGCAGAGAGACCCGCTCCACGCTCTCAATGGCGTCGCGGGCGCGCAGGGTGACAGTGGTTTTACTGGTGGTGGGAATGGTTGCCTTATAGTTGAGAAATTCTCCTTCCAGCAGGCTGGAAATCACTGTATAGTTGGCGATTTTAAAGAGAATATGCCGCTGTCCGGCAGAGATCTCCACCGAGTCGTCAGAGTCCTTCAAAAGCTTGGTCAGCTCGTTCAGGGTTTTGCCCGGTACCACAAAGCTGAGCTTGCCCTCAAAGGCAATGGCCTCCGACCGCTTGGCCAGGCGGTAGCCGTCCACAGCCACCACGTCAAGCATATTATTTTCAATGGCGAACAGACTGCCCTGGTGGATAGGCTTGGCGTCGCTTTCCGCCACAGCGTATACAGTTTGACGAATGATGCTTTTCAGCACGTTGGCGGGCAGACTGATCTGGACAGAGTCGGAGAGCTTGGGCAGCTCGGGAAACTCCTCGGCAGGAATGCCGATAATGGAGAAATGGCTGGCTCCGCTCTCAATGGCGGCCATATTTTTAGGGTCCACCGTGATCTCAATGGCGTCGCTGGGGGTGCGGCGGACAATATCGGACAAAAGGCGGGCGCTGAGCACAGAGCGGCCGGGCTCCTGGACCTTGGCGGGGATAACGGTGGTGATACCCAGCTCCAGGTCGTAGGCAGAGAGCTCCAGCTGGCCCTCGGCAGCGCTGAGGAGAATGCCCTCCAGGGCGGGAATAGAGGTCTTACTTGAGACGGCCCGCTGGATGTTGGAGACAGCCTCATTCATATCGGTTTTATTGACGGTCAGTTTCATAGGTTGGTTTCCTTTCTGGTAGTAAAAATTACACGGTGGAATAGGTCAAATCACATAGTCTGGCTTGGCTTCGTTAAGCCGGACATAACGGGAACGATGGAAAGGAGGCTAGCGGCCTGCCTTATAGCTGGTAAATTCAGGAGAAAACAGTCCGTTATTTGCATTAAGGCCGGTAGGCACAGTTGCGTTTGACCTTTATACAGTTCCTGCGGCTTACAAAACAAGATGGCAACTCTCTGGTTTGCAGACAGGGAAGGGGAAGGAAAGAGCTTTCTTGTCCAGCCCTTTCCATTTTCAGCCTACTTTAACAGCTAGTTTTCTGTGCACGCTGCTGTTTCCTGTCTGCCGCCAAAAAATCCTTGTTATTATTATTCAAGATTTAGAAGCAGTAATAGGGGCTGTGGAACCTGTGGAAAAGCCCTTTCGCCCCCATAACCCCGGGAAAAATCTATTCACCTCTGCCTGTGAACAAGCAGGGGGAAAAGTGAAGGCCGTTTTTTTCATTCCACAGGCTGTGAAATGCTGTGGTGTGGAATGTGAAGGAAAAGTGGAAAACTTTTCCGTTACCGGTCCCGGATATTTTTGATAATATCATTGACCGTATCCTTGGTATGGCTCTCCTTTTCCAGCTTTTCATCCATCTGCCGCAGGGCGTACACCACGGTGGAGTGGTCCCGGCCTCCAAAGGTCTGGCCAATCTCCACCATGGACATCTGGGTGATCTCCCGCACCACATACATAGCCACCTGCCGGGCCTTGGATACCGCCGCGTTCCGCTTCTGGGAACGGATGTCCTCCGGGGTCACCTGATAGGTTCTGGCTACCTCCTCAATGATCTTGTCCACTGTCACCGGCGTGGGCTGGGAGTTGTTGATGATGTCGCTGATGGCTGTCTGGGCAGTGGCCACGTTGACCGGACGTCCCTCCAGCATATGGAAGGCCCGAAGCTTTTTTACCGCTCCTTCCAGCTGGCGGATGTTGTTTTTCAGCTTGTTGGCAATATATTCGCATACGTTTTCAGGAATGTCAAAGTCAAAGCTTTCGGCCTTGCGCCGGATGATGGCTACCCGGGTCTCAAATTCCGGGGCCTGCACGTCAGCGGTAAGGCCCCACTCAAACCGGGTCTTCAGCCGGTCCTCCAGGGTGGCAATGTCCTTGGGGGGCCGGTCAGAGGTGAGGATGATCTGCTTTTTCGCCTCATAGAGGGTATTGAAGGTATGGAAGAATTCCTCCTGGGTAGAGGTTTTGCCGCCAATAAACTGGATATCGTCTACCAGCAGCAGGTCGGCGTTCCGGTACTTGGTGCGCAGGGCCGCTGTGGTGCCCCGGGCAATGGCCTCGATGACCTCGTTGGTGAAGTCCTCGCTTTTTACATAGACCACGCTGCGGTCAGGGAAGTTGTTCTGAAATTCCCGGGACACCGCAGAGAGCAGATGGGTCTTGCCCAGTCCCGAGTTGCCGTAGATGAAAAGCGGGTTATACAGCAGCGCAGGCTTGCTGGCCACTGCCTGGCAGGCCGCGTGGGCAAACCGGTTGGAGGAGCCCACCACAAAGGTCTCGAAGGTGAGCTCGTAGCCGTCGTCCTGAGAGGCGTCCCTTTCCACAGGGGCCGGCTCGTCCTTCTGCACTACCAGCTTAAAGCCAATATTGTCTCCGAACACGTTGCGCAGGGCGCTTTCCAGCAGCTCGCTGTAGCAGCGCTGCAGAGTCTGCTGGTGAAATTCGTTGGGCGTCTCAATAATAGCCAGCCCGTTCTCAAAGTCCATCGAGACGGGGCGCAGCCTGCTGAACCAGGTTTTATACGCCACGTCTGTGATCTGCGACTTGCAGAACTCGCAGATAATCTCCCATGCCTGATCAAATGAATCCAAGTACATTACCCTCCCAATTCTTCGTTGCCGGAATGTCTGCTCTCCCGGTGCGGAATCGTCCGCAATACCTCCAAAACAGTCACGAAAACAAGAGCCTGACGGTATCGTTTACGCCGCTAAAAAACAGAGGCGTTTTGGATATAGGCCGCAGACTGACTGAT
>NZ_JBQISV010000066.1:0-12321 GCF_056800975.1 Acutalibacter sp. | reverse complement strand
GCTTGAATCAACAGACCCATTAGTGCAGTACGCCGCAGGTATTATAAGAGCCTATCCTGAAATGATCCGCACGCATCTTGCTTGCATATTTTCCGTCATATAGCGGCCAAATTTCTTGACAGGCGTCAGCCTGCCTGCAAAATTTTGACGCTATCTGACGATAAATCTGACTGCGTAATCTGCGCACGTCTCATTCCGGGATAGGCTCTAAGCTTTCCCGGCGCTATGGGCAAAGTCGCCGATTACGAAGCCGAGGAACCTGCCTTTTCGGAAAGCGATCTCCTTACCTGTGCGGAACAAATATGGGGGCAGAAAGAGAAGCAGAGTAACGGGCAGCCTTCAGAATTGATGAACTACGATGCGGAGATCGGTTTTTATGACCCGAAGGATGGTGTAGAGTACATTAACTTTTCATCATATGAATTGGCCCACGTTTCAGGTTATGTAAACTTGGGCGCTTCGGACAAGGAATATCATATGGTACTTATCTACAATACTTCCGGTGGCGTAACTGCTAAAATTATAGCGTTTACAGCTATAAATCGTAAAACAAATATGCCAGACGAAGCCTTCAAGGTCATCGAAACTCTGTTTAGCAGGTCAATTCAGCAGAATTCCGCCTTATATAATTCGCTTTCCGGTATCCCGCCCCATGTTGATGTTGGCTCAAGCGATGCCAAATTCAACGGATGGTCGATAAATGAGTGGAACAGCGAGCAGTTCAAGTTCATCCGCGACCAGATAAATGTTGTACAGTTTTATACCCCTCTTGATGTCCAGTTAGAAACCATTATACCGGCACGTTATAATTCAGAGCAGTCTTTGGAAAAAATCGTCCATGATATCTACGCAACTATGAGAATGATGCTGGCTGAGAGCTAATAATAGGATACCACATATAAAAAACACACAAATCCTTACAAAACAGGCTGAATATCAAGCACTTCCCCAGTGCTTGATATGAATTCAGGAACAAACCCCTTTGGCTGTAAGCTCAATATGAAAGTCACACTCCGCCTCCAACGGAAAAGCGTGAAAGTATGACTCCTCCAGAGGAATCCACCTGAACTTGAAAGCCTCTAGTTTCTCAGGGCCGCTCCGGGCTTCAATGCGCCGGAGCTGTTCTTCCGGCTCCACGTCCAGGAAAACGCGCGCGTCATAATAATCCCAAAGGGCTGGGTGGCAGCTATAAGAGCCCTCGATGATCGTAATGGGTGACGGCTCCAGATGCACCGGCTCCAGCATGGCAGGACGGTGGGCGTCATAGGGCCGGTACACCACCGGACGGTTTTCCTTCAAGGGCATCAGGACTTCCTCCAGCACCCGCTCCCGGTCCACATTTCCGCCCGGTTCTGCAAAGCGCTCTGGCGTCCTCTGCTGGGGCCGGAGAAAGAAATCGTCCATATGTACCACTGCTGCTCCTGATTTATCTTGAAGCACCTTTGCAAGAGTAGTCTTTCCCGAACCGCACCTGCCGTCGATTGCCAATCGTACAGGCTGTTTTGAAAGCGTCTGGATGAAATCCAGCAGCATTTCGGCGGCGGTGTATACGTCAGTTTTCCGCTTTCTCATTCTGTACTCCCCGCTTTTTCTGGAAAGGCACCAGCCCGGTGCGCCCCAGAGCCAGCATGATCACTGGGATCAGGATAAGCTGGGCGATTATACCAGGGACGGCATTGATAAATGCCCCGGCCAGGAACATCTGTACCGAAAAACCGCTGCCAAAGATGCCCAGCTGGATGGTCTGCACGACGCCCCAGACTACGCGCCCGGCAAGCATGGCAATCAGCAAACTGCGGTACAGGGCCAGCATACACTTCCACTTGGAGAGGGAGTAGAGCAGCCCTGCCACCAGGCCGTAGGTCATCAGCTCAAAGGCCATGCCGGTTGCGGCAGGAAAGAACACCGGCATACCGAATATGGCCGACCGCAGCAGGGGCAGCGCAAAGCCCACCACTGCCCCGCTCTGCCAGCCGCACACGAACCCGCACAGCAGCACAGGGATGTGCATGGGCAGGAGCATTTGGCCGATCTGGGGGATTTGGGCGGTGAACAGGGGCAAAATCAGGCCGATGGCCAGGAACATGGCGGATAGAACGATGTTTTTGGTGATAGGTTTCATTGGAATTCTCTCCTTGGCAATTTTTCATTCAGTATATAGGTCCGACTTTATGGCGCCTGATTAGTAAGAGCCTATCCCGAAATGATCCGCACGCATCTTGCTTGCATATTTTCCGTCATATAGCGGCCAAATTTCTTGACAGGCGTCAGCCTGCCTGCAAAATTTTGTCGCCATCTGACGATCAATCTGACTGCGCAATCTGCACACGTCTCATTCCGGGATAGGCTCTAAGTGTCTTATCCGACCCTCACCAACTCATACTTTCTCGTCCCCAGTCCAATGCGCTCCCCATGAACCAACTGTTCCTCCCAGCAGGTTTCCGGGTGTATCACATGAAAGTGGCCATGCTCGTCCTGGTGGCAGTCCGCTCCGGCCGCGTCCGTCAGGGCGGTGTTCTGCAAGGCGGGCGCGGCATTGACCGCATCGGCGCAGGCTTGATCCAGGGCTACCGGGTCGAGCCCGCAGAAGATCCCCACATTGGGCACAATGGGTGTGTCGGAATGGCTGTTACAGTCGCAGCTGGGGGAGACGTCCATCACCAGGGAGATGTGGAAGCAGGGCCTGTCCTTCACCACCGCCAGGGTGTATTCGGCAATTTTGTGGTTGAGCACCTCCCTGGCCTCGTCCCACTGGGGTTCGACAGCGTCCTGGTTGCAGGCCCCGATGCACCGCCCGCAGCCCACGCAGAGCTCATGGTCAATGGCGGCTTTCGGAGCCTTGCCCGCCTGGCTCAGCTTTGAAAAAGTAATCGCTCCATGGGCGCAGCTTTTTGCGCACTGCCTGCACCCCACGCAGCTGTCCGGGTCCACCACCGGCTTGCCTGCGGCGTGCTGCTCCATCTTCCCGGCCCGGCTGCCGCCGCCCATGCCGATATTTTTCAGCGCGCCTCCGAACCCGGCTTCCTCGTGGCCCTTGAAATGAGTCAGGGAGACCACCACGTCCGCATCCATCAGCGCCCGTCCTATTTTGGGCGCGGGGCAGTAGGTCATGCCCTCCAACGGCACCTCCACTTCATCCGTACCCTTCAGACCGTCCGCTATAATCACATGAGCCCCCACGGTCAGCGGGGAGAAACCGTTGAGATAGGCGGAATCGATATGGTCTAAAGCGTTCTTCCGGCCCCCTACATACAGGGTGTTACAGTCGGTCAGGAAGGGCTTGCCGCCCCGCTCACGGATGAAATCCACCAGGGTTTTCACATATACAGGCCGGATGATGGACGTGTTGCCCGGCTCCCCCAGGTGCATTTTGATGGCTACAAACTTGTTTTCCAGATCCATGGAGTTCAGTTCGCTCCTTTCCAGCATACGGGCAAACTTATCCAGCATACTGGCGCCTCCACGGGTGCGCATATCTGTCCAGGTAACCTTTGCGGTCATGTTAACAGCTCCTCTCGTTTTTCTTATTTTACAATATGGACTGCACTCCAAGTCAAGCCTTTTTCGAGCAGCCGGTTATCCGCCGCACCAGTGGCGATGCTGATCATCGAAAAGCTCAGGGAGCCGGTGCATCCTACCGCCGCCAGAGCTTGGGGGCTGACGAAGCGTCCCACGCTCACGCTGGGTTGTACAGCTGCTGGAACATATCCCCCAACAACACCGGAAATATAACGCCTGATGGGACGGCCTTGGGTCATGATGCTCTGCTCCCACTCCTTCTCTGCTTTCCACACATTTAGTTTGTGCGCTTATCTTGTCAAATTCTGCGCCCGGCTGTATCGCCGGAAATACCACAGCGCCACCGGCACCTTTATCACCTCGTCCATCATAATGATGAAATACACTGCCAGCGTGGGAAGATGCGGCCAGAAAGCCGCTGTCAGCGCCAGAGGGGCGATAATGCCTCCAACGAGTACCGCTGCGGTGAGGATTACAACCGGCTCAACGTAGTGGCCACCTTTCATCTGCTGTTCAACGCTGCCAACATGGCGGAGGCGGGCCTGCGCCTGGTGTGGAAACGGTATCAGGTGTTCTCCGACGCGGCCGAGGTGTTCTTGGAGAAGCTGAGAAGTTCATTCGAGGAACGAGACCAGTCCGGCGCTTAGCTTTCTGGTGCAGGCGTGGTTTTTTGGAACTGCTGATAGTGCTTAGAAGTCCGCAGCCGGTACAGCATCAAAAGCCCACGGACGCACAACTCTGACGCCATAGCCACCCACATACCGGGCAGGCCCAGCCGCCCCACCAGCAGCAGAGCCAGGCCGATGCGCACGATCCAGATGCTGCCCAGGTTCATCAGGCTGGGCACAAAGGTGTCGCCCACGCCGCGCAGGGCTCCCGCCGCCACAATGGAGATGGCAAACAGCGGCTCGGCCAGCAGCTCGATGCGCAAGACCCGCGCCGCCAGCTGCCGCACCGCAGGGTCGGGGGTGAGCAGCATAAACACGAAGGGGCAGAACGCCATCATCAATAGGCCGGTGAGGGTCATAAAGGCCGCGCCCATGGCCGTGCAGATATTGCCGTAGCGCTTGGCCTGCTCTACATTGCCCGCGCCTACGCTCCGGCCCACCAGCGTGGTGGCCGCCGAGCCGATGCCATAGCCGGGCATATAGCACAGGCTCTCTGCGGTGACGGCGAAGGAATTGGCTGCAATGGACACCGGGCCAAGGGGTGCGATAATGCGGGTGGCGGCAACCATGGCGCTGTTCATGGCGACCTCCTGTACTGCCAGCGGCGCGCCGATTTTCAGAGCTTTCTTGAGGATTTCCGAGTCAAACCGGCAGTTTTCCCGGCGAAACCGCAGCTGCTTGTTGCAGAAATAGCACCGCCAGGCCATGAGCAGAGAGACTGCCGCACAAGCCAGGGTGGTGCCCATGCCCGCGCCCAGCACGCCAAACCGTGGGATGAAGATGGAGTTGAAAGCCACGTCCAGGGCACACATGACGGCGTTTAAAATGCTGGGGGTGACCATGTCGCCGGAACACTGCAAAAACGACGAGGTCAGCGAGTTCAGTTGGGAGAACGGCAGCATGAGGGCGAACATCATGAAGTAGGCGGAGGAGTTGGCGCGGATAGCCGGGTCGCCGCCTAAAAGCGCAGGCAGCGGCCCGCTGAGCGCCAGCCCCAGCAGACACAAAAGTCCGGAGACGGTCGCCGCCGTGACAAGCCCGTGGCGTACCACGTCCCGGGCCTTTTTAGGGCTTTCACCGCCAATGTGGTGGGCTACCTGCACGGAAAATCCCGCCGACACCGCGTAGGTCACGCCATTCAAGAGCCAGGTGCTGGAGGACACCAGCCCAATGGAGGCCGATGCGTTTGCCCCCAGCGCACCCACCATGGCAGAGTCTATGTACTGCATGGCGATGGTGGTGATTTGCGTGAGAATGGCGGGCAGGCTCAGCTTCCATACCTCCGCAACCTGGGGCTTCAGCGCACGAAAGTTCAGTTTCATTGGGTTTCGTCCTCCTGCTCGTCGTAATCCCCGGTCAAAAAAAACTGTTTCATAGCGAGGGCAAACCGGTGCAAGTCCTCTACAAATGCTGTGTCATGCTCCGCAAAGTACCGCCGGAATAGCCGCTCTTCCATTTCATAGACTGGACGCAAAACCTCGTCGGCATAGGCTTTGCCCGAGGGGGTCAACTCTACATATAACTCCCGCCGGGTACCGGGGACAGGGCGCAGCGTCACTTGGCCGGACTTTTCCAGTTCTTTGACCAGGGTGTTCACGGTGGTGCGGGGGAAATTCCAGTCCCAGCAGATTTGGCTTTGGGTGTGGGCCTGGCCGTCGTTGAGAGCGGAGAGCAGCCAGAGCATATTGGGTTTTATTTTGGCGTTCTTAGAGAACACGCTGTAGGCCCCGTCGATCTGATAGACGGCCTTGCCCAACTGCCGGAAAAATGCGTAGCGTTCCACGGTTTATTCCTGGATCAGCTGGATTTGTACGCCGCTGGGGTCTTTCACAAAGAAAAACGACACACCCGGCGCGGGGCTGATGATGTCTGTGGGTTCCAGTCCCAGACCAGTGAGACGCTCGTGTTCGCTCTCTACATTCTCGGTATAAAAGCCAATGGCAAGGCCGCTGCCGGTGTAGGCTTGCTCTGCCGGTACTTCGATCAGCTCAATTTCCGTTTCACCCTTTTGGTTCGCCAGGAACACCATGGGCGCGTTGGGGCGGCGGTCGGACACGATTTCCAGATGGACGATGTCCTGGTAAAAAGCCACGGAGTCCTCCAGCCGGGTAGTGTAGATGGTGACGTGCTGCATAAACATAGGGAAACTTCCTTTCAGTGTTTAGAATACGGATTCGTATTTTAATATAGCATGGAAGGGGAAGAATGTCAAGACTATACAAGGACAGGTTTTGGATAGAAAATCTTCTGCTTTCAGTGGGGATAAATCTGTTGCTGGTAATTCCCAGCATTCTGGTCGCCAACACACCGCTCTGGACCGCTTACAATAATACCACAATCGCATCTGCTGTAGCAGGCGGATAATATAAAAAATACGGCACGACGGCAAAAGAAAGAGCCGTCGTGCAGCAGTCTATCGTTAGGTCCATTTGGAGAATGCTGGCTTTTGAAATCCAAGCCGCCATTCTTATTTATCTCCCAAAAGCGTAACGGGACAACGTTGACAGATACGGCGGCTGACAGGAGACGCCCACCCACTCCGCAAAAGCACCGCCCCCTGGGAGCGCCCAGCACCCCCCCAACCGCAAATCATCATAAAACGCCCGGCAGGACGCCCCAAATTTTGGAAAAGCCTTGCGCCCCTTTCAGGGGATATGCTATACTCATAGGGATACCGGCCTGCCCTTATAAGAGCTTCCACAAAGCCTTAGGAGCCAGCAGAGCCGCCCTAAGCCGCTATTCCGTTGTCCTCTCCGACAACACTGTCTACAGTATGCGGGACACGTGGAAGCGGCAGGCCGCTCTTATGTACCCTGCTAAAAGCCGAGCAGCCGCATATACGCCGCCGGTGCGGGCATACCCTACAGTTTTTCTCTCAGAACTCCACTACCATCCCGTCGTAGGAGGTGAGAAAGCCCTGCTTCCCGGCTGCATCGGCCATCTCGTCATACCCGGCCTTGCCGTTGTGAGAGAAGTGGTTCACCACATGCAGGGTCTGGGCCCCGGTAAGCCCCATGTCTGCCAGGGTCTGGCGCAGCTCACAGTTCACGGCCAGACCCATGTGGTTCTCACGGCCAGGGTTCAAAAGCCCGTTGGTGCAGTCGTAGGACACCAGGTCCAGAGCCACCGGGTGGGCCCGGAGATAGTCCAGGGTCTCAGGGGGCAGAAAGCCTGTGTCGTGGGCATAGAGCATGGCCCTGCCTCCCTTTTCCAGCAGATACACCAGAGAGTCCTCTGCCCCGTGGTCAGCCCGCAGAGGGGTGATCTGAAAGCCCTCGGCCTCAAAGGGCGCAAAGGCGGTAATCTGGTGCAGCTGCAGCCTGCCCTCCCGGTCCATGTCGGCAAAGCCGGGGGTCTCGGCCCGCACCCGGGCCAGCACCGGCGCCGCGCCGTACAGGTGGAAGGTGCGGGGCCCGGGCCGGTGGGCGGCCCAGCTGTAAAGGCATTCCAGCTCAGCGGGGTACAGGTGGTCGCTGTGGCAGTGGGTGACCAGCAGGGTGTCTATGTCGTAAAGCTTCAGCCCGTCCCGCAGGGTGTGCAGATAGGTGTCCGCAGGCAGGTCCAGCAGCAGCCTGTCGTCTACCAGAGCCTGGCTGCGGGTGCGAATGTTCCGGCCCCCCCTTGCGGCGGGCGTCCTGGCACACAGGGCACAGGCAAAAGGGAGCGGGCACAGCCTCAGCGGCGGCAGTGCCAAGATATTGCAGCTTCATAAGCGAACCTCTTTTCTTTTGTTTGTTTTTGGTACAGACTTGCTCAGGCAGTCTTACTTGAGCATACTTGCTCGGGCACACATACTCGTGCGTACCTGTTCGGGCATACCATCATTACATTATTTTTTGTCCTCTGTCCAGCGGCAGAAGGGCAGGGGGAGGGGGCAGGGATGAACACCAAAGAGAGCCGGTTCCATTTTGAGCGGTACTACATCGAGTCCCCCCAAAGGTATGGGGACATTTTCCTCTACCAAATCGGCGACCGGCTCTGCCGGGGCGGGGTGGAGATTGCCTCTCATGTGCAGGTCTGCCACGAGATTTCCTGCGTGGTCTCCGGCACGGGGTTCATGTATGCGGGGGGCGAGGCTTTCCGGGTAAGGCAGGGGGACCTGTTCCTCTCCCCCCTGGGAACCGTCCACCGCATCCGGTCCAGCGTGCACGACCCCCTGCGGTACTCCTACTGCGGCTTTATGCTGGCCCCTGCCTCCTCCACCGGCGAATATGCCGGGCTGATGGAGTTTTTTGCCCAGCCACCCCAGCCCCT
The DNA here is from genome assembly GCF_056800975.1 of Acutalibacter sp. NCBI lineage: Bacteria > Bacillati > Bacillota > Clostridia > Eubacteriales > Acutalibacteraceae > Acutalibacter > Acutalibacter sp. The sequence continues at coordinate 3,880 of NZ_JBQISV010000066.1, read as the reverse complement.
GGCCCCAGACCGCTCCGGCAGTGTGCGCCAGGTGTTCTCGCTGCTGCTCAACGAGCTGCTGGTGGACAGCCCCAGCGCCGGACTGCTGGTGAAAAACGGGCTTGAGCTGCTGTTTCTGCTCACCCGCCGCTGCTATGAGAGAACCGGCGTCCGGCCCAAAGAGCCCCGGCAGAGCGGGAGCTTCCGGCAGCGCATGGTATATGATGTGGTCAACTACATTGACAACCACATTCTGGGCATCCACCGTCTCACCGACATCAGCGACCAGCTGGGCTACAGCTACTCCTACGTCTCCCAGTCCTTTGCCGCGGTAATGGGCAGCAGCCTGAGCAACTATTACCAGCAGCGGCGGTTTGAAAAGGCCGTAGAGCTGCTCAGCCAGGCCAACACCGTCACCCAAGTCTCTGAAGCCCTGGGCTTTGACTCAGTTCAGTCCTTCAGCCGCTTCTTCCGCAAAAGCTGCGGCGCGCCCCCCTCCCGGTACATGCAGAGCGCCAGCCCCGCCGACCCGCAGCCGGAAAAGCCCAAGTAGCCCTCAACCTATTATAATGAGGACTGGGCGCAGAAGCAACCGTTTGGGGTTGACTAAGAAAGCTGCTAAACACCCAGTCTGAGAGGCGGGGGAGATGCACAGTCAGGCCAACACCGTCACTCAAGTCTGTGAGGCTCTGGGCTTTGACTCAGTTCAGTCCTTCAGCCGGTTCTTCCGCAAAAGCTGCGGCGCGCCGCCCTCAGCCCATTATAAAGGGGACAGGGTGCAGAAGCAACCGTCTGGGGGCTGATTGAGAAAAATGCTAAGCATTGCGTGAAAAATGTTATTTTTAGCGAAAAAAAGCCCCGGTCCTCAGCCCGGGCCAGTGTGCCAGAGGGGGAAAACTCTTGACTTCTGACGCTGCTTGGGGTATCATGAAGAAAAGTGCGCCACGCCGGTGTGCCTGGGCCTCTCTGCCTTGCCGCCGGGCCCTGTCAGACCAGGTCCGGCAGTGTGGAACCTGTGGGCTCTGAGGAAAATGCAGGAATGGATATCAGACGGACTTTCGCTCGTGTACAGGCCAAGCTTGTACACGGGTGCACAGGCCAAGCCTGTACACGGGCGCACAGGCTTGGCGGAGCGTTGATAAAGCTGCGGGAGGGATATTATGGCCGAGGATTACCGGGAGCTCAGCGACGACCGCCTGGCCGCGCTTGTGCGGGGGGGCGCAGCCGAGGCCTTTGTGGAGCTGAGCACCCGCTATATGGGCTTGGTCCGGGCTCGGGCTGCCTCCTTCTCCGGCCCCGGCGCGCCGGAAAAGGAGGACCTGTTTCAAGAGGGGTTTTTGGGCCTTTACGCAGCCGCCCTCAGCTTTCAGGAGTCCAGAGGCGCGCCCTTCTCCGCCTATGCTGCGGCCTGCGTCTACAACCGCATGGCCAGCGCGGCCCGCAGCCACCAGAGCTTTGGCAACCGCACCCTCAACGAGTCCCTCCCCCTGGATAGCGCCAGCGGCCTGTCTGCCCCTGCCGGAGGCCCGGAGGACCGCTATGAGCTGCGAGAGAGCTTTCGCGCCATGTGGAAGGGCATTGAGCAGACCCTGAGCCCATTGGAGCTGCGGGTGCTGCGGCTCTATCTGGGGGGCTGGCGGCGGGAGGAGATTGAGGAGAGAACAGGTATATCCCTGCGCAGCTTTGACAATGCCCTGCACCGGGTCCGCGCCAAGCTGCGCAAACTGGACACATAAAACCCCAGGCTGGAAGGGAGAGACCCCATGATGAACCGTGACAAGCTTCTTCGGTGCCGTGCCTGCGGCAAGCAGTTTGTGTTTACTGCTGCCGAGCAGGCGTTCTACGCGAAAAAAGGCTTTGCCCTGTGGCCCCGCCGCTGCAAGGATTGCCGCCGGGCCGCTCAAAGCCGCAAGCCCCTGCACCGGGCCGTGTGCGCGGCTTGCGGCCGGGACACCCAGGTCCCCTTTGTGCCTGACGAGAGCCGCATGGTCTACTGCCGGGACTGCTATGCCCAGATTGTAGCCGAACGCCGGGAGGAAAAGGCCCGCCGCCAGAGGGCGGAATAGGGGGATGCTGGGGACGGAAATTCCGTGGCAAAAAAAATTGCGGAGATTTGAAAAAAGGGGTTGACAAATGGCGCATCCGGCGCTATAATATACAAGGTCAGTTGAGATGGCCCGGTAGTTCAGTTGGTTAGAACGCTAGCCTGTCACGCTAGAGGTCGACGGTTCGAGCCCGTTCCGGGTCGCCAATATAGTTTGCAGGCAAAGGCTTTCTGTGCCGCAAGCTATTCCTTGCTGCTATGGCTCAGGTGGTAGAGCACATCCTTGGTAAGGATGAGGTCTCCAGTTCGAATCTGGATAGCAGCTCCAAGATTTTCCCTAGAAACCGTAAGATTTCTAGGGATTTTTCTTTTTCTGCTGGTTCTGGCACTACGCGAAAAGGACATACAAAAGGACATACGCCCTCAAAATATCGAATACTTTACCACAAAGAAAAGGCTGGGGATTTGCCCCCAGTCTTTCGCTTTTATTCCCCATTCCCCGCCGCGTCCAGGGCCTGCCGGAAGATGTCCCCGGCCCGCTTGACGCTTTCCTCATCGGCGTGGGTGTACATTCTCAAGGTTGTGGACTTGTCCGCATGGCCTAGCTTTTCACTCACAGAGGCCACGTCCGCGCCGTTGGTAATGGCTACGCTTGCAAAGCTGTGCCTGAGCTTGTGCGGGTGCAGATCAGCCACACCATACCGCGCCGTAAACTTTTTCATGTACCGGGTGGGGCTCTGGGGGTGCATGGGCTCCGGGCAGCCCTCTTGACTGAAAACAAAAGGAGATAGCCCGCTTGCGGCCTGTTCCTGCCTGAGCTGCCGCAGGAGTGCCACAACCCCAGGCGCTATATCCACCGTGCGGCTCTTGCCGCTCTTGGGCGTGTCCAGGTAGACCCCTTTCGCTGGGGTATAGCAGAGGTTTCCGGCTACGGTAATCTTCCCAGCGTCTAGGTCTACACACTCCCATTTAAGCCCACACGCTTCTCCCCGGCGTAGCCCGGTATCAATCAGCAGCGACATATAGGCCCGCCATTTCAGCGGCTCATGCTCTAAGCAGTCCAGTATATGCTTTAATTCACCCGCCGTGTAGCTCTCTGCCTCGGCGGGCTTTTTCATCTCATCCTTGCGGGGCTTGGGCCGCTCTACCTTGTCCATCGGGTCACGGTCGATAAGGTCTGAAAGGTAAGCCATTTTGAAAATGGACTTGAGCACTGTGTACGCCTTAACACAAGTGCCCTGGGCCTTGCCCGCCGCTTGCATCGAGAGCAATAAGGCACTGATTTCAGCCGGGGTAATCTCAGGCAGTTTCAGCTCACCCAGCACCGGATATATCCAGCGGTCAAGTATGCCCTGGTAGGTGCTGCGGCCATTCTCGCTCATGGTAACAGCCTTTGTGGGCATAAAGACCCCCTCCCCGTACTGCCTGAGGGTCTTTATCTTCGCCGCCTCTATGGCCCGCTGGCGGTCTATTTCCGCCTGCTCCTCCCGGCTGATTACCTCCCCGGCCTGGGCTTTGCGCTCAAACTCTGCCGCTTGCTTGTGCAGCTCCCGCTCTATGGCTTTCCGGCTCCACCCCTCGGGCGGGTACCAGCGGGTGGAGAGATAGCCCTTTTCCCGGCCCCGGCTCACCCGGATTTTGTAGAACAGCCTGCCGTCTTTGGTTGTCATTTCCTTAATGCTGGGCACTATGAACCCTCCTATTCATGTCAACATAACTATCTAACAGGCCACGCAAAATCGGCACGATCCGCTCGTTAAATAGGTATCGGGTCTGTTCCTCATTAGCAGAAATGCAAGAGACGGGCTTTGAGCCGCCGGAGGCTGTGCTTGATGCCACCGCCGAGTACCGCCACGA
>NZ_JBQISV010000065.1:0-12540 GCF_056800975.1 Acutalibacter sp. | reverse complement strand
AGCGGAGAGCATTTTCATCCCCTTTACAGTGGGGGGCGGCATACGCAAGGTAGAGGACTTTACAGATATACTGCGGGCTGGGGCGGACAAGGTTTCTGTAAACTCAGCGGCTTTACAGAGACCGGCGCTGATCCGGGAGGCGGCGGAGAAGTTTGGCAGTCAGTGCGTGGTGGTGGCTATGGACGCCAAACGCCGGCCTGGAGGGGGCTGGACGCTCTACCTGAACGGCGGACGGGTGGATACTGGCAAGGATGCCCTGGAATGGGCCCGGGAAGCAGAGGCCCTGGGTGCGGGGGAAATCCTTCTGACCAGCATGGACCAGGACGGGGTAAAGACCGGCTATGACTTGGAGTTGACCCGGGCAGTGTCCGAGGCTGTGGGGATTTCGGTGATCGCCTCCGGCGGGGCAGGTCAGCTAAGTCATTTTTATGACGCCTTTACCACCGGCAGGGCTGACGCAGTGCTGGCAGCTTCGCTGTTCCATTTTGGCGAGGTGAGCGTCCCCCAGCTGAAGACCTATTTGCGGGGGCAAGGGGTGCCGGTGCGGCCCGCCAGTCTGTAAAGGCGTTTAGCTATACAGAACCGCCGGGGTGTAAAGCGATAAAGCCTTATACCCCGGCGGTTTTTTTCTATTGCACATCCAGATAGTTGATATATTCTTCCAGACACATAGAGCGCTGCTGCATGGCCGCGGCGTTTTCACTGCCCACATACCGCAGTACGGTCAGGTCGGTGTCCAGGTCGGTAAAGTCCACCTTGTCCTCTGGGTAGCGGAACACAAAGCCAAACCGCCCCATATTATTCTTTAGCCAGGTGTAGGTCTTGGACTGGGTAAAGGTCTCCCGGTCCGCAGCCAGCCGCAGGCAGAGCCCGGTCTGAAAATCGCTCTCCCCAGCCATGGGGGTCTGGGAGCGGGCCTTGGTCTTTGCCATGATCGCGGTCAGGTCTCCGTCCTCCATCAGCTGCTCTACCGTGGCCAGATAGCGCTTCTCCTGCTCCTCATAGGACACATAGCCGTCGGTAAAAATCAGCACATACCCGTCCTCCCGGGCAGCGGCGCTGAGCTGGCGCAGCGCGTCGGCAATGCGGCTGTCAACCTGCACATTGTCCACCTGAGTCAGCTCCGGCACATAATCCGCGGAGGGGGAGGTCTGGTTAATGGTGAACAGGTTCACCTCGTCACTGTATACGGGCAGACCGTTTTCATCGTAGACAGGCAGGGGAGCCTCGCTTGCGGCAGGGTCGGAGACGCTGGGGGCGGGGGGGAAGAGTTCCTGATGGAAGTAAGGCACCAGGTAGAACCAGAGGAAAAACCCGGCTATAACAGCCAACCCCAAAATGACCACAACCGCAACAACCCGGGACCAGAGCTTGATGCGCCGGGCCGCTTGGTGCTGGGCCTGCTTTTCTTGTGAGACGAACACGCTGCGCCTGCCCCAGCCCAGCTGCGACCGGCTGGGGTTTCCAATCAGATATTGCTTTCGTCTGCGTCTGGCCAAGGCGGCACCGCCTTTCTGTAGTAGTAGAATTTGAGCCCACGGGCGAGGGGCCAGTCCTGCTGGCATGTCCCTCCATATAAAAATATGATAGCACAAATCCTCCTGCCGGGCAACCCCATATTTATCGCTCATGGGGCATATCGACTGTGAGGCTGGCTCTGCCGGCTCTTTGGACGCGGTAAAAAACACCCGGCGGGGGTATTGCCCGATCAGGGGAAATCTGCTATAATATAGTATGTATGGAAGCATAGCTGAAGGCAGTTATGGAAGCAGCGGTTACAAAACTGGTTTTAAAATAACGAAAAACTTTCAAAATGCACTTCCATTTTGCGAGAGGCTGTGTTATACTTACAGCAAGAAAACAACAACACGGCCTGATGCGGAGAGAGCTCCGGAAAGGCTGCCAACGAAAAAGGAAGGTGTGAATGATGAGTATTCTGAAACGAGTGGTTCCCCTGCTGCTGGCGGCTGCGCTGCTTGCCGGCTGTGGACAGACCGGGACCAATCCCAGCGCCGGGGACACCGGCCTGGAGGAAGAAGCCTATGTGGACATGATTGAGCTGGATGGGCTGGAGGAGATTGAAGACGAGGCGGTGGCCCTGGCCAGCAGCCCTGTGGCTTTGCTTAAGACCCTGAAGCCCGTGGCCTCCGGCAAAAAGGTGGAGAAGAACGAGAAGGCCAAAATCGACTACTCCAATGTGAAGGACGGCTATGTGATGGTCAACTTCACCGCAAACACCAAAAAGCGGCTGAAGGTTCAGATTCAGGGCCCCACCACCAAGTATACCTACGACCTGCCTGCCAAGGAGTGGACCACGTTCCCCCTGTCTGACGGAAACGGCAAATACAAGGTAGTGGTTTTTGAGAACACCTCCGGCACCAAGTATGCCCGAGTGCTCACCCTGAGCCTGGACGCCAAGTTTACCGACGAGTTTGCCCCGTTCCTGCGGTCGAACCAGTATGTGGACATTGAGGACGCCCCCAACACCATTGCCATGGCGGAAAAGCTGGCCGGCAAGGAAAAGGACCCCATGAAGAAGGTCGAGAAGATTTACGACTATGTGGTGAAGAACTTCAAGTATGACACCAAGCGGGCGGAGACGGTGAAATCCGGCTACCTGCCTGTGCTGGACTCGGTGCTCAAGGAGAAGAAGGGCATCTGCTTCGACTATGCGGCCATTATGACCGGTATGCTCCGCAGCCAGGGCGTGCCCTGCAAGCTGGTGGTAGGCTATGCCGGCAGCGTGTACCACGCCTGGATTCATGTGTGGAGCGAGAAGACCGGCTGGGTGGACGGCGCCATCTACTTCAACGGCAAGACCTGGCAGCGGATGGACCCCACCTTCGCGTCTACCAGCAACAGCAGCAAGAGCATCATGAAGTACATTGGCGACGGTTCCAACTACAGCCCGAAACTGATCTACTGATTTACTGACAACAAGAGCCATGACTGATATGAACTGAGGGAGGGTCCCTGGCGAGAGCCGGGGGCTTTCTCTTTTGCCCAGGGAATTTTGCGGGGCCGATTCCTTTTCGGCTGGCAAAAAGTAAAAACCTGGCCGGGCCAGTGGGAGAGCCTGTGGTTTTACCGTTCTATGGCAAGGGCTTCTTCTCCACTTCCCCCCTTTACAATTTTCCGCAAATAAGGTAAAATAGACGGGTAAACATTCCGGGCGCGTTCCGCGTCTGTAAGGAGGCTGGTCATAACTTGAATAAAAACCTGAGCAACGACAAGATATCCTCCCTCTGCCTGGAGCTCTCTCTGCTGCTCCACGCCGGCGTGGGCATGGGCGACGGTCTGGCCCTGATGGCTGAGGAGAGCGCTGGCAGTGACAAGGAGCTGCTGGACGCCATGTCTGCCAAGGCGGACGAGGGCATGCCCCTCTCCGCTGTCATGCGGGCTGTAGAGGGCTTTCCCGCCTATGTCTGCGGCCTGGTGGAGGTGGGGGAGCAGTCCGGCCGGTTGGAGGACGCTTTGACCGCCCTCTCCGGCTATTATGAGGACCGGGCCCGGATGGACCGGCGGGTGCGCAGCGCGCTGCTGTACCCCGCTGTGATGCTGGCTTTGATGCTGGTGGTCATCACCGTGCTGCTGGTGCAGGTGCTGCCTATTTTTGAGGACGTGTACGCCTCTTTGGGCGGGCGGCTTACCGGGGTGGCGGGCGGCCTGCTGGCCATCGGCCAGTGGCTGGACAGCGCCATGCCTGTGCTGCTGGCGTTGTTGGGGCTTGCGCTGGTGTTCTTTGGGCTGTTCGCGGCAGCGGGCGGCTTTCGGGAGAAAATGCTGGCCCTGTGGCGGGGCCGCCGGGGAGACAAGGGGCTCTCTCGCAAAATGAACAACGCCCGGGTAGCCCAGGCGTTGGCCATGGGCATGGCAAGCGGCCTGCCCATGGAGGACGCTGTCACCCTGGCGGGAAATCTGATGGAGGACGTGCCCCCTGCCCAGGCCCGCTGCCTGGCCTGCCGGGACCGGCTGGACCAGGGAGACAGCTTGAGCGCCGCCATGAAGGAGAGCGGCCTGCTGCCTGCCGCCCAGTGCCGTTTGCTGGAATTGGGCCAGCGCAGCGGCGCAGGGGACACTGCCATGGAGAAGCTGGCCCGGGATCTGGCTCAGGAGAGCGAGGCCGCGCTGGAAGACCGGGTGAGCCGGGTAGAGCCTGCGCTGGTGCTGGTGTGCTCCATTTTGGTGGGGATGATTCTGCTCTCTGTGATGCTGCCGCTGATGAACATCATGGCGGCAATCGGGTGACGGCATGGGCCGGAGAATAGCCCGGTGGGGCGGGCTGCTGAAGCCGCTTTGTTCGGTGCTGGCGGCAGGAGCCGTGCTGGCGTTTTTTGTGACAGCGGTGGGCAGCCTGCAGAGCGGCCAGTCTGCCGAGGGCCTGCGCCAGCTGGAAGAGGCCCTGCGCAAGGGCTGCGTCACCTGCTACGCCACCGAGGGGGCGTACCCCACAAGCCTGGAATACCTGGAAGAACACTACGGCGTACAGATTGACCGGGAACGCTATGACGTGCACTACACGGCCTTTGCGGAAAACCTGATGCCGGATATCACAGTATTGGAAAAAACGCCATGATGAATAGAAGAACAGTCAAACATAATATAGACGGGCTGGCGGCGCTGCTGCTGTTTGCGGTGTTTGCCGTGTGCATTCTGATGGTGCTGCTCACCGGGGCCGACGCCTACCGGCGGCTCACCAACCGGGACAGCGCAGCCCACGCCCAGCGCACGGCGGTGCAGTATGTGGCCCAGCGGGTGCGCCAGGCGGACCGGCTGGACGGGGTGGAGCTGGAGGACTTTGAAGGGGTGCAGGCCCTGGTGCTGGGGGCGGGGGAGGAGTATGTCACCCGCATCTATTGCTATGACGGCAGTTTGATGGAGCTATACAGCGCCCCTGCCGACGGCCTGGGCCCTGCCGACGGCGAGCGTATTATGGCCGCGCAGGCCATGGAGCTGAGCGCCCAGGAGGCAAATGGCGGCGAGACGCTGACCGTGGCCATTACTCAGGCGGACGGCCAGCGGGATGAGCTGGTGTTGAGCCTGCGCAGCGGAGAGGGGTGGAATACAAAATGAAAAGCAAAGCCCCTTTGATTATGATGGAACAGATGGTGATGATTCTGGTGTTCGCCCTGGCGGCGGCCCTGTGCCTGCAAGCCTTTGTGCTGTCGGACAGTATGTCCCGGGAGGGACAGCGCAGGGACAAGGCTGTGCTGCTGTGCCAGAACCTGGCGGAAGAGTGCAAGGCCAGCGGGCACGCTGGGGAAAATGTCATCCCAGTGCCGGATGCCAGTGGAGAAATCTCCTCCGCGCCGGTATACTACTATGATGAGAATAGCCAGCTTACAGAAAGCCCCTCGGTCTACCATGTGGAGGCGGTGCGGCTTTCGTCGGACGTGCCGGCTTTGGCCCGGGCCCAGGTGACGGCCTATGACGAAGCGACCGGCAAAGAGCTGTTTTCCATGGAATTTGCTTGGCAGGAGGAAGAGGGATGACGGGCAGACGGGAGAAATCAAATTTTTCGCCCCCGGCGTTGGGGGGGAGCTCTCTGCTGGTGGTGTTCGCGGTGCTGAGCCTGACGGTGTTTGCCCTGCTGAGCCTTTCCACCGTGCGGGCCGACCAGCGGCTGGGGGAGGCTTCGGCCAAGGCGGTGACAGCCTATTACGCCGCCGACAGCCAGGCGCAGGAGATTCTGGCCCGGCTGCGGCTGGGGGAGACCCCGGATGGCGTTGCCGTCAGCGGAGACCGGTATACATACCGCTGCCAGATTTCAGAGACCCAGGCCTTGGAGGTGGAGCTGCAAATGGATGAGTCCGGCAGCTTTGTTGTTCAGCGTTGGCAGGCTGTGTCAACCGTGGAATGGGAGGGCGCAGACGACATGGAGGTCTGGCAGGGCTCATGACAGAGCGCGGCGGAGTTGGACTGCCGCACACAACCAAGGCGCGAAAACAGGGGCGGCGGCATGGGCTTCTCAAGCCAGTGGACCGCGTTACCTTGTTTTCCTTTATAGGGCAAGCCTGCTTTAAAACCAGAGGGATGACGGGGCCTGATGCGCGAAGTCAGCCCCCAGGGTTTTACAGCATACATGGATCAAAAAGCACGACCAACCGCTTGCGTCACACCATCAGGAGGTACTTATATGCAGAGAGTGGAGGAATATTTCCGCCGGGCCGTGGACGACGGCGCGTCGGACCTGTTTATTATCAGCGGCAGCCCGGTGTGTGAAAAGCTGGATAAGCGCCTGCACATGATTGGCAGCGAGGTGCTTTTTCCCCAGCACACCAAGGAGCTTATTACAGAAATATATCAGCTGGCCGAGCGGGATATCCAGCGTTTTGAGGAGGAGGGGGACGACGACTTCTCTTGCGCGGTGCCGGGTCTGGCGCGTTTTCGGGTAAATACCTATAAGCAGCGGGGCTCTATGGCGGCGGTGGTGCGGGTGGTGGCCTTTGACATTCCCGACTGGCGCACCCTGCACATCCCCGAGGGGGTGATGGAGCTGGCGGACCTGACCCACGGCATGGTGCTGGTCACCGGCACGGCGGGCAGCGGTAAGTCGACCACCCAGGCCTGTATTATCGACAGAATCAACCAGACCCGGGAGGCCCATGTCATCACCCTGGAGGACCCCATTGAGCACCTGCACCGCAACCGTAAGAGCATTGTCAGCCAGCGGGAGATTGCCATTGACACCCATGACTATCTGGCGGCGCTGCGGGCCTGTCTCCGTCAGGCTCCAGACGTGATGCTGCTGGGAGAGATGCGGGACCACGAGACCATCCGCACCGCCATGACAGCGGCGGAGACCGGGCACCTGCTTATTGCCACCTTGCACACCAAGGGGGCTGTGAACACCATTGACCGTATTGTGGATACCTTCCCCGGAGACCAGCAGGGACAGGTGCGGGTGCAGCTCTCTATGGTGCTGCAGGCGGTGGTGAGCCAGCAGCTGCTGCCTGACAAAAACGGCGGCCTGGTGCCTGCCTATGAGATCATGCGCATTAACGACGCTATCCGCAATATGATCCGGGACAGCGGCAAGACCCACCAGATTGACGGGGCCATTGCCTCCGGCGGCGGAGAGGGGATGATCAGCATGGATCAGTCCATTATGAAGCTGTATCAGGCTGGGCTGATTGAGAAGCAGACCGTGCTGGACTATGCCGGCAACCCGGAGTCCCTGAAGCGGCGGCTGGGTTAAAATGGGAAAAGCAAACGGCCCGGGGAATGCCCCAGGCCGTTTTTGTATGCTCTTTTGTTGACTGGGTTGACGAACTAATCAGCAGAGTGGTCAAGGCACAGCATGGTTGACTTATGCCTTGCCTTACTTACTTTCGCCCTTGACATGCTCCTGCAGCTTGCGGCAGAGGGGGAAGATCAGCCCTCCGGCGGCGTTCCCCACAGTCATAATAAGAATAGCCAGCAGAGCCTGGCCATTCCATACCCCGGCCACGGAGAAGTAGAACATATTCGCCACACAGTGCTCAAAGCCCACCATCACAAACACGGCCACCCCCAAAAACAGTCCCAGATATTTGCCCAGGCTGTGGGGGTTGTTCCGGTAGCTCTCTACCGCAAAATAGATGAGAATGTTGCAGAACACCGCCAGAATGAACAGGCTTAGAGGCGAGTCTGCCAGCTTGGCCTGGCAGATGCTCCCGGCCTTTTCCGCCCAGTCCAGCCGGGTGAGGGCCAGGGCGCTGCCGGAGAGCCAGGCGCCCAGAAAATTCCCCAGCCAAATCAGCCCACAGCTCATGAGATAGGCAGGCGGGTTGTCCAGCGCATAGCAGATTTTGCCGGTAAACAGGTTCAGCCCCAAGGTGCACACGGCGAACAGCCCCACAGAGAACAGAGAGGCTCCCACAGCCCGGCTGTCGCTGGCCAGAAAGGCCGCGCCCCCAATGGAGATGGCGACTCCGGCCAGCACCGCGTAAATAAAGGTGGTCAGATGTGACAGTAAGTTTTTCATGGATGAAGCGCTCCCATTCTCTTTTTTTACATTATACCGGAGGATGGGGAAAATTGCAACATTTTCCCTGGCTTTGGGAGGACGGGGGAAAGCCCGCGCGAACCGCACTCCCCAAGCTGGCGGACGCGCGGGCCCTTCAGGGGCTCAGGCATACACCTCTACCAGTCTGCCCATAACCACCAGGCGTTGGTCATAGCCGCTTCTGGGGCAGGTGGAGAGGGTGACGAAAGCATCGTCCTCAGCGGGGATGATGTTGGTCTGAATGGTGGAGCGCTCCAGGCAGTAGTCGATGAAGCCCTGCTTGTGCTCCTCCAGGTCCAGCCGGTAGACAAGGCCTGTAACGTCAGCCTCAAAGGCCGCAAAAATCTCATACTCCCGCACCAGCGTCCCGTCCGCTATGTAGAAATAAGGGTGCTCCTGCCAAAAGCTCTGGTCCTCATAAAACCGCAGCACCCCGAACATAGAGTCATTGTCCATGCGGTGGCCGTACACCAGGGTGTGGAAGTCCAGAAAGTCGGGGCTGTTGGTGCACTCTAAAAAGATGGAGCCGCACACATTGTACCCACCGTTCCAGGAGTGGTCCAGGTAGAACTGGTTATTCTGGGTGTGAAGCAGGGGATAGGACAGGACGCCGGGAATATCCAGCCAGCCCGCCACTTCAGGATTGATGGCCCGCAGAGCGTCCAGGTCCATCCAGGTCAAAGGCTCGGCCTCTGGGGGAAGGGCCTCCTGTGGAGTCCCGGTCTCCCCTGTATCCTCGGGGGGAGACTCCGGGGAGGCCGGGGTGGGCAAGGCATCTTCACCTTCCGGCGTACTGTCTTCCAGGCGGGAGCTGGCGGGAGGCGGGGAAGGGCTGTCCGCCGGGGCGCGGGCGTTGTTGGGCCGGGCGAGGCCAGCCACCTGCAGAGCGTCCTCATAGTCTCCGGCGCTGCGGGAATATTCCACCTGCCGGAAGATCAGCATACCCCCGCTGAACAGGAAAACTGCTGCCAGTAGCACAGTCAACAGTTTGTATAGGGTTTTTCTTGACATAGCATCTCTCCAAAACAGAACGCCGGGGCCAGCAGCCTGGCCCCGGCTTTTTTCATGGATTTTCAGGACTTACGACGATCAGGGGCAATTACTTGCCAGCCTCCTTGCGCATACGTCCGGTGACGGCCAGGAACACCAGGCCGGCCGCGGACAGAGCGGTCAGCAGATACCAAAGGCTGATATCGTCGCCGGTCTTGGGCGTGTTGGCCAGGGGAACCTCCTCGTCGGGGATGTCCTCCTCCTCAGGCTCAGCAGGGCCGGTGGGGACGTCCGGGTCGGGCAGCTCCTCGTCAGGCTCGGGCGTGGGCTCGGGGCCGGGGCCCAGAGGCACGTCGTCGTCGGGAATCTCCTCGTCGGGCTCTTCCGGACCGGGGCCCAGAGGCACGTCATCGTCGGGGATCTCCTCGTCGGGCTCTTCCGGGCCAGGGCCCAGGGGCACATCGTCGTCGGGAATCTCCTCATCCGGCTCCGGGGTGGGAGTAGGCTCCTGGCTGGGGCCGGGGGTGGGAGTGGGCGTAGGAGTAGGCGTGGCCTTGTAAGTGTTGGTGATCACGATGGTGCTGCCGTTCTGGCTGGTGACAGCCACATAGCCGGCAGGCACATCGATCTCCTTCACGCTCAGCGCCGCGCTCTCCGCCAGGCCAGACCAGGTGTGCCGCCAGTCATTGGCAGCGCTCAGGGTGACAGGGTCGCCGCTGGCCGCGCCGTTGACCATCAGCTGCACCTGCACAGAAGCGGGCCGCTGAATGCCAGCGTCCTCGTCTCCGGCCCAGGCCTTGTTGACGGTGATGCTCTTGGTCTTGGTGGTGGGGATAAAAGGCACGTCATAGGTGTTGGTCACAGTGACAGCGGCATTGCCGCCCCCGGTGACCTCCACGCTCTGGTCGTTGCCCTTCACGGTCCAGGTGTAGCCGCCCAGCTCAGCGTTCTCCTCGTGCACCCGGTAGATACCGGCGGGGAGGCCCGAAATGGTCTTCTGACCATCACCGGTGATGGTCACAGTGGCATTACCTTTCTCAAAGGAAATGCCATCATAGGTCCCGGTGACATGCTCAGGGCCGGTAACGGTAAAGGTGAAGACCTTATCCTTCGTCTCGCTGGTGGACGCCGCGCCGGTGATGACCTTGTTGATGGTCAGATTGCCGCGCTCGTAGTCGTAGGTGTTGGTGATGGTGGCAGGGCCGGGGGTAGTGTCGGGGTCAACCTCAACATTTACATCAGCGGTGCCGTTAGAAGACCAGGTGAGGCCCTCTACATCAGCGTTCGCCTCGGTTACTGTGTAGCTGCCCTTAGGCAGGTTGCCAATCATTACAGTGCCGGGACCAACAACCGTGATCTGAGCACTTGTAGCGGTAATATTGCTGGAACCCTCAGGATACACTACGTCTTTGTCATCCATCGGTCCAACGCCACTGATCTGGGTAACCGTAAAGGTGAAAGCCTTGTTGGCAAGATCAGCCTTCTTCTGTCCTTCCTCCATCGCTTCATCGTTGACAACCTTGTTGATAGTCAGATTGCCGCGCTTGTAGTCGTAGGTGTTGGTAACCATGACTTCTGTCTCGGCCTCGCCATTGACGGTAACGTCGCCATTTCCGCTGACAGTTACTTGATAGCCGTCAATTTGTGCGTCCGCATCAACTTCTGTCACAGTATACTCGCCCGCGATCAGATCGTTGAGGGTAATGCTGCCAGTGCCTTTGATTTCAACAGTGTTGTCGTAGCCAGGGCCCTGAATCTGGAACTTGAAGGTCTTGTTCGCAATCTCCTCGCTGCCGGCATTCAGAATACCGTTCACAGCCTTGGTAAGCTTCAGGCTGCCCCGGGGGGCCTTGTAGGTGTTGTTGAATGTGATGTCAGTTCCCTCGGAAGCTACCGTATAGGTGATGGTCTTCAGGCTGCTGTCGCCTTTGAACTCGCCGATCTCATGATCTTCCTCTGTCCTGGTTACGGTTACAGTAACTGGGTAGGAGGTAGTGTCCCATGTAACATTGGGGTTGTCTCCAGGAGTTTCAGTCACTGTGAATGTCAGCTTATGGCTGCCTGCTGTAGGAGCCTGTGCTTTCAAGTAATCAGAGCTAAGGGTGAAGACTGCCTGACCGTCACCAATAATGGTTTTGGTCTCGTTGTAGTTAGGGCCAGTCATCTGAACCTGTGCGCTAAGACCGGTTGAGGGGTCCTTTACGCTCTCATCATCGGTGGTCCAGTTTTTGCGGACAGTCACATCAACAGGGTTGATGATGCCGTCCTCCATTTCCTTCTGACCGATAATGAGCACGCCGTTGTTGGCAATGCCGCCGCCATGGGTGGCAGAGGTGTTGCCACTGATGACAACGCCGCCTTGCTCAGCGATAAAGGCCATTACAGCGGCGTAGGCAGCCTCGTATTCAGGAGTGCCCGGTTTGTACTGAGAAGTCAGGCCCATCAGCAAACCAGCGTAGATAGAGCTGCTGTTGCTGTCGTTAATCTCCTTCTTGTCGTAATTTGGACTGCAGGTGCACTGGGTTGTTCCATTGTTCTGTGCAGTCAGAGCAGGACAGCCCTCTTTGTGGTTAAAGGTCTGCCCGGTCCAGCCGGCCACCAGACTGGCAAGCATCTGGTTGCTGACAGAAATACCGGCCAACTGCTCACGGCCATCGTCAGGAATTTTGTCGATATCTCCCGCAGAGAAGATATCCTGCGCACCGTCTTTGAAAGCCTTGTCATCTTTCCACAGATTGCTGCTGTCAACGCCAGAATTAGCGGTGTCAAGCGGCTTGTTAAGACCGTGACCGGGTACAGACCAACCATCTTTATCACGGTTATGCACAAAGGCATCTTCTTCGCCGTTGCCGGTGTTGCCAAAAATGGCAGCGCCATTCTTGGCAAACACAACCGTGCGCCCATGAATGCAGGCAGCAATGCCGCCGCCCAGACCATCAGCGGTGTTGGCAGTGACAAGAGCATTGGTCAGCGTCAGCTTGCCAGTGTTCTCAATATAGATGCCGCCGCCGCCCAAGTCGATGGTGGTTGCGGTGGAGTTGCCGGTAATCAGGCCCTTGGCAATTTCGCCGGTACCCTTGATATAGATACCGCCGCCCTCGCCCTCCAGAGCTTTGTTGCCGTCAACCGTGCCGCCATTCATGTTCAGGTTGCCATCATTGTAAACAAAGATGCCGCCGCCTTCTGCTGCGGAGTTGTTCTGAATGCGAATGTCCTCATTCGAACCATTGGTGGTAAATGTGCTGTCTTTTCCGACATAAACACCGCCGCCGGCAGCTTTGTAGTCCCACTTTGAGCCGTATTCATTGGTTTCTTTGTGGGCGTCCTGGATGTTAGTAGACTCGGCCTTGTTGTCCTCAATCGTGCCGCCAGTCATGGTGAACTTGCCGCCGCCGGTAACATAAACGCCGCCGCCCTTTTGGGCCGTGTTGTCGGAGATGGTGCCGTTCTTCAGCTCCAGCTTGCCGCCCTTCAGGTACACGCCGCCGCCGTTATCATTGGCATTATTGCCGCCGGTGATAACAACATCACCGTTAATAATGACCTTGCCGCCAGCGACAATG
>NZ_JBQISV010000064.1:0-12679 GCF_056800975.1 Acutalibacter sp. | reverse complement strand
CACCGCCTTGCCAATGACTCCCCGCAGCTCAGGGGGCTCATCCTCCGTCCACAAAGACTGCAGCACAAAGCGGTACCATCTCATCTCGCCGTTGCAGTTCATCTTGCCCTCAAAGCTGACAATGGGGCTCTCGGGGGTGGTGCTGTACAGGGCGTCGTGTATTTTTTCTCCCAGGCCATGACTGAAGAACGCCTGTACCCTGGGGTCTTCCAGGGGCTCCATGACAATCTCGTCCAGCCCCAGGTTCCGGGCGCCCCAGGCGTTCAGCGACACCACAGCCGGGGACATGGTATATTCAAACTGAATCTCCTTGCTCATGGCAGCGAAGAAGCTGTACTTCATCCGCTCATGCTCCAACAGGCGCAGGGTGCGGTTGCTGGCGCTGAGCTCGCTGTGCTGAGACATTTTCTCTACAATATTATTCAGGTCCTTCTGAGGCTTCGCGTGCTCCCTGCCCTTGTCGTTAAGCAGTTCCAAAAGGGTGTCGGCGGTCTCCTGCAGGCATTCCAGCAGCAAGGGGTTAAAGCTGCCGCACTCTCCGCCAATAATCATCTGAATGGCCTGCTCGTGGGAGAAAGCGGCCTTGTACACCCGCTCGCTGGTGAGGGCGTCATACACATCGGCCATGGCCACCACCTGGGCGGCTATGGGAATCTCCGCCCCCTTCAGGCCGTCGGGATAGCCCCGGCCGTCCCAACGCTCGTGGTGCCAGCGGCAGATCTCATAGGCCACCTGCACCAGGGGCTCTCCCTGATGCACCGAAAGCCCCCCCAGCATCTGGGCTCCGACCATGGAGTGGGTCTTCATGATCTGGAACTCCTCCTGGGTGAGGCGGCCGGGCTTGTTCAATATTTTCTCGTCAATGGCGATCTTTCCGATGTCATGCAGGGCCGAGGCCTCGCTGATCAGGGCGATGTTCTCATGGTTCAAACCATAGGCCGGGTTTTTAACGGCCAGCCGTTCCAGCAGCACCTCGGTGAGCCTGCGGACATGGATGACATGCAGGCCGCTCTCGCCGTTGCGGAATTCCACGATATGGCTGAGAATGTCGATCATGAGCAGGCCGTTCTGCTCCTTTTCATACATCTGCTCCGCTACCAGCGATTCCAGCTCCGCCTGCTTGGCGGAGCTGAGCAGGGTGTTGACCACTCTGCGCTGGACGATCTTTGCGTCAAAGGGGCGGCTGATAAAGTCCGTAACGCCCATTTCCAGGGCCTGGGAGATGCGGTCGGAGGTGGTCTCGGCAGAGATCATGATAACGGGGATAGACTCGATCCACCGGCGCTGGTTCATAACCGCCAGCACCTCAAGGCCGTCCATTTCAGGCATAACAATGTCCAGCATCACCAGGTTGATGTCAGCGGCGTTCTTCTGCAGCTCGTTTACCGCCTGCAGGCCGTTGACCACCTCGATGGTGTCGTAATCGTCGCCCAGCATATCTACCAGAATAGAGCGGTTCATCTCCGAGTCGTCCACAATCAGGATCTTCTGCTTCCGTTTCTTCCCTTCCATAGCGGAGCCCCTTTCAAAAACTGAAACTTATATTGTTAGATTATAATACATTCTTATAAAAAAGGCAACCCGCTTGTTGGAAATACGCAAACTATTTATATTAAAATGTAACCAGGCAGGCTGCGGCAAGGCGCTTTTTCGCAAAAAAACAGAAGCCAAAGGCCGCGCAGGAGCAAAAACGCGGCCCACACGGCCCGGCAGCAATCAAGCCGCTCGCCCACTTGCGCCTGGGGCGCAAGCCGCCCCTTTTGCTGCGCAAAAGGGCCCGCAGCCGCAAAGAACCTGCGTCTGCGCTCGCTGCCCTTTTCTGTCCTCATCCGGCCGGCGGAGAGCCGGCCAGGCTTGTCAATACTTCCCCTGCAGGTTCCGGAAGCTTGTGGCCAAACACGCGAAGGGGCTCTCGCCCTGGCAGTCGTCCTGCTCCACCAGCAGATGCTTCACCCCGCAGCTTTTGGCAGTGGCGAGGATTTTGTCAAAGTCCAGGTTCCCCTCCATCACCGGAGCCATCACCGGCTCCCAGCCCTTTACGGCCATGTCCTTCAGGTGGATGCAGGGAATGCGGCCGCTGAGCTTCTCCATCCAGCCGCACACGTCCCCGCCGCCCATCTGCACCCAGTAGGTGTCCAGGGTAAAGCCCAGCTCGTCCGGGGCAAAGCTCTCCATCAGGGTTTCCATCACCAGCTTGCCGCCAAACTTCTGGAACTCCACATTGTGGTTGTGGTACATCAGCAGCTTGCCCGCGGCGGCAATTTTCTTGGCGGCCTCCCGGTAGTCGCCGGCAAAATGGCTCAGCCAGTGGGCAGAGGCGTACTTCTTGGGCATCATGCCAATGCCGATGTAGTCGCAGCCCATCAGGTCGTGCTCCGCAATCACCGCCTCGGTGTCGTTGAGAATGCGGTCGGGGCTGGTGTGGGTGAGGACGATCTGAAGCCCGTGCTTGTCGCAGAGCTCCCGTACCCGTTGGGGGGCAATGGGGCCGATGGCCGAGAGCTGGACGGTCTCATAGCCCATTTCCTTTACCTGGGCCAAAGAGAAGTCCAGGTCCTTCTCGGTTTGGGTATACTCCCGCAGGGTGAACAGTTGAGCGCCTAAGGTCATCATAAAAAGCACCTCTTTCGCGGGGAACCCCCGCATATTTTTAGCGTTGACCAGATTATACCACACAATAACAAAAAAGAAAACCCTGTGGGCCGCTCCTGCTGACAATTTGCAAAGACTGGGCGCAGATGTGTACGGCCCGGCGTTTTGCGCTCCGACAGCCGTTGAGCTCCGCGCCTGCCGGAGATGCGTCTGTGTGATTCCGCCCTATGCCGGAGACAGCCGTAAGAGCCGCGCCGCCAAAATCCCCAGATGTCCAATGGGGACCGGCAGCTCCCCCGCCGGGCCATCCCCAGGCCCCGCTTATTTTTTCATTGACTGCGGCGGTCCTCTGGGGTAGAATAGAGTCATAAAAGCGGCGGGCACAGCGGAGGACGGCGTTGTCCCAGTGGACAGAACCGATCCCTGGGCAGGCCTGGGACAGGCGGCCTGTCAGGGTGTGTTCACACAAG
Organism: Acutalibacter sp.; assembly: GCF_056800975.1. Classification (NCBI taxonomy): domain Bacteria; kingdom Bacillati; phylum Bacillota; class Clostridia; order Eubacteriales; family Acutalibacteraceae; genus Acutalibacter; species Acutalibacter sp. The sequence goes on along the minus strand of NZ_JBQISV010000064.1, from coordinate 9,617 downwards.
CGTCCCCGCCCGTCTTTTTGGCGGATTTTTGCCATCTTCTGCGCCCAGAATTCTTGAAGTACGCCAGGTGTGTAAGAGCTGCAAGCAGCTCTGCGAATTTTTGACTGGAATCTGCTCAAACATCCGCGCACTCAGCTTATGCGAACACCCCCTGGGAGAAAGGAGCGTTTATGGAACTGCGGGTCCTGCGATATTTTTACACCGTGGCCAGGGAGGAGAGCATCACCCGGGCCGCGCGGCTGCTGCATATTACGCAGCCCACCCTGTCCCGGCAGCTGATGCAGCTGGAGGAGGAGCTGGGCGCGGCGCTGTTCCGCCGCGGCGGCCACCGGGTGGTGCTGACAGAGGACGGGCTGCTGCTGAAGCGGCGGGCCCAGGAGCTGCTGGAGCTGGCGGACAAGACCCGGCAGGAGTTCCGCAGCCGGGAGGAGCTGGCCGGGGAGATTGCCATTGGCTGCGGCGAAACCCGGAACATGGCCTGCCTTTCCCGGCTGATGGCCTCCTTCCGGGAGGAACACCCTTTAGTGGGCTTCCGCATCTACAGCGCCACAGCCGACGAGGTGAAGGACCGCATGGAAAACGGCCTGCTGGACCTGGGCCTGCTTATGGAGCCGGTGGATGTGCAGCGGTATCACACAGTCCCCATGCCTCTGCGGGAGCGTTGGTGCGCGCTGGTCCGGGAGGATTCCCCCCTGGCCCAGGCGGAGGCTGTGGGCCCCCAGGAGCTGGCCCGCTATCCCCTGCTTCTGGGCTGGCGGGAGCAGGTGCTGGACATGCTGGGGGAGTGGTTCGGAGAGACGCTGTTCCGCCAGGTGGCTGTGCCGGTGCGGTACAATCTCATTAACAACGCCGCTGTGCTGGTGGAGCAGGGCATGGGCGCTGCCATCTGCCTGGACAAGGGCTTTGCCCCCTGCCCCTGCCTGCGGGCGGTGCCCCTGCGCCCCGCCCTGGAGAGCGGCGCGGTGCTGGCCTGGAAACGGGAGCAGGTCCGTTCCCGCAGGGTGGAGCGGTTTATCGCTCACGCGGCCAGCGCCCCCCATCTGCAAATGGAGCCCGGGCCAGAGCCCACAGACAGCCGGAACAAGGAAGAATAACAGCCAAAAAGGAGCGGGACAGCCCCGCTCCTTCCTTTTTACTGACTTTTTTCGGTGAACTCCAGATCAATGCTGGGCAAACCCGGGGCCAACTCCCGCCTGCCTGGCATCCGACTGGTTCAGGCCCGCGCTCCACTGCCAAAAAGCGCGAACGCGGTATTTAGAGCCTATCCCGAAATGATCCGCACGCATCTTGCTTGCATATTTTCCGTCATATAGCGTCCAAATTTCTTGACAGGCGTCAGCCTGCCTGCAAAATTCTGACGCCATCTGACGATAAATCTGACTGCGCAATCTGCGCACGTCTCATTCCGGGATAAGCTCTAAATTTGCTCGATATTCCAGCCGCAAATCCTGTTGGCACAAGTTCTTATAGTGTGGCATACTCTGTGCTCAGCCCTCGCTGAACTCAGAAAGCAGCAGTCCCTCATTGCGCTCCAACGCCCAGTTGATGCTCCACTGGTTGGCAAACAACAGCAGATACCGCCCCCGCAGGTCCTGGACCTTTTTGGTGTCAGAGGTAAGGTTCAGCTTTTTCAGAGCTTGCTCGTCCATGTCCTCATTGTCCACCCAGCGGATGAAGGAATAGGGAAGGGTCTGCATATAGACCTCCACATTGTACTCGTTCTCCATGCGGTACTGGAACACATCGAACTGCAGGCTGCCCACCACGCCCACAATGACCTCCTCCATGCCCGAGCCCAGCTCCTGGAAGATCTGAATGGCGCCCTCCTGGGCAATTTGGTTGGCTCCCTTTACAAACTGCTTGCGCTTCATAGTGTCCTTCTGGCGCACCAGGCTGAACAGCTCTGGGGCAAAGGTGGGGATGCCCTGAAAGCGCAGCTTTTTCCCCGGCGCGCACAGGGTGTCCCCAATAGAGAACAGCCCGGGGTCAAACACGCCGATAATGTCCCCGGCGTAGGCCTCCTCGATCATCTCCCGGCTCTGGGCCATGATCTGCTGGGGCTGGCTCAGCTTGATCCGCCGCCCTCCCTGGACATGGTCCACCTCCATGCCCTTCTCAAACTTGCCGCTGCAAATGCGGATAAAAGCAATGCGGTCCCGGTGGGCCTTGTTCATGTTGGCCTGAATTTTGAACACAAAAGCGGAAAAATCCTCCCGGAAAGGGTCCACCAGCGCGTCCCCGGCCTGGCGGGGCAGGGGCGGGGTGGTCAGCCGGAGGAAGGACTTGAGGAAGGGCTCCACGCCGAAATTGGTCAGCGCCGACCCAAAAAACACTGGCGACAGCTTGCCGTGGCGCACCTTTGCAAGGTCAAACTCATATCCCGCCCCGTCCAGCAGCTCCACATCGTCCTTCAGGGTGTTGTATAAATATTCGCCAATGGCCGGGCACAGGGCCGGGTCGTCCAGGGCGTAGTCCTGCTCCTCCACCTCCCGGCGGCCCGCGCCGCTCTCCTCAGGCACAAAGCGCAGCACCCGGCCGTCCTCCCGGTCGTAGACCCCCTTGAAGTCCACGCCGGAGCCAATGGGCCAGTTCATGGGATAGGTACCAATGCCCAGCTCCCGCTCAATCTCCTCCAACAGGTCGTAGGGGTCCCGGGAGTCCCGGTCCATCTTGTTGATAAAGGTGAAGATAGGGATGTCACGCATAACGCAGACCTTAAAGAGCTTGCGGGTCTGGGCCTCTACGCCCTTGCCCGCGTCAATAACCATCACTGCGGAATCCGCGGCCATCAGAGTGCGGTAGGTGTCCTCCGAGAAGTCCTGGTGGCCGGGCGTGTCCAGAATATTGATGCAATAATTGTCATATTCAAACTGCATGACAGAGGAGGTGACAGAGATGCCGCGCTGCTTCTCAATCTCCATCCAGTCAGACACCGCGTGCCGGGAATTGCGCTTGCCCTTGACCATGCCGGCCAGGGTAATGGCGCCGCCGTAGAGGAGAAATTTTTCAGTGAGGGTGGTCTTGCCCGCGTCGGGGTGGGAGATAATGGCAAAGGTCCGGCGGCGGGTGATTTCGTTCTTGATATTTGGCACAGGAATGCACTCCTTTTTGATATGAAATGGATGAGGCGTGCGGGGTGTTTTACATGGGCGGCTTCCTCTCTGTGGCGGTGGCATGACTGGGAAATATCCTGATTGTAAGGGCAAGTGATTGCAAGGGCACGCGGCCTACGAGGGCAGCCGCCCGCAAACAGGCCGCTCGCCCCCTTGCTCCGCAAGGGGAGGGACATTCCGCTGCGCAAAATGTCCCGCAGCCGCGGAAGACCCCCGCGTCTGCGCTCGCTGGGCCCGGTTAAAAACAGAACCTCCCTGCTATTAACGACCGTCATGTACCTTTTCGTTAAGCGAGTTTACGATATTTACCTCTATTATACGCTATCTCTCTGAAACTTTCAAGCCGCCCGCAGGGTATGACAAAATTTCCGGCAAATTCGTGCTACCTTGTAGCTATAAAAAAGAAAGGAGCGTACAATATGCCTGAAAAACTGCGAAGACCAGCCCTCTGCCTGGCCTTGTGGGGGGCTCTGCTGGCCGCGCTCACCCTGACCGCCCCCCAGGGACAAGCCCAAAGCGCAGCCTCCTCCTCCGCCCAGCCCGTCTGGGCTGAGGAGACCATCTTTCTGGGGGAGGCGGTGCCCCTGCGGCATGAGGGCCGGCCTCTGGCCCAGGCCTGCCGGGAGGCTCTCGGCGGCGGAGAGGGAGAGCTGAGCGTTGCCTGGACAAGCCCCCAGGGCCCCCGGGAGCTGGGGGAGCTGGGCCGTCAGCGGCCAAAAACAGACCAGACCTACCGCCTTTCCGCCTGCCTGCGGGGAACAGACGGCCGTGAGCGGCGCAAGGAGCTGCTGTACCGGGTGCGGGTAGAGAGCGGCGCCGTGCTGGTGCGGGTGGAGGGGAGGAACGCGCCTCTCACTGGCACGGCCTTGTTCCGGCTGAGAGGGCAGGGGCTCACCCTCTACAGTCTGGCCCGGCCCGAGGCGGACCCTATGGGCGGCCCCCCGGCTCTTGAGGCGGAGTTTACCGGCCTGCCCTATGGGGTGTACACGGTCACCGCGATGGAGGGCAGCGCGGCTGACGAGCAGACCTGCGCCCTGGGCCTCTGCCAGGAGGACGACACCGTGGACCCGGCCCGCCGCCATACGGTTCTGCGCTTTGAGGCGGCGGCAGGCCCCCAGCGCTCGGTGGGCCAGAGCTACCGGCTGAGGGCGGAGCCATGAGGGGCCGGGGCATAGGGGCAGCGGCGCTGCTTATGGTACTGGCGGTGCTGTTCGGCCTGTGCTGGCGGCTGAAGCCCCACCAGGAGCCCCTGCGGGTAGAGGCCGTCTGCCAGAACGCCGGAGACCGGGAGGGCAGCCCCGTGGTCTCTATGGACGAGACAGCGGAGGGCGGCGTGGCATTCCGCAACCAGGGGCGGCTGGGGTGCCGGCTGCGGGTTCGGCTGTGCGTGGCCCAGGTGGACGGCAAGCCGGTGCTGGAAGCAGGGGTGATTCGGGACGGGAGCTTTCAGCCCGCGGGAACAGGAGGACCCGAGGGCACGGAATACTGGACAGCCCGGGGCGAATACCTATACTATGAGAACACACGGACCCAGGGCGTGCTTCTGCCGGGACAGGAGACCCCGCCGGTATATACAGCGGTGCGGCTGAACCAGGAGCTGGAGCCCGAGGACCTGGAGACGCTGGAGGTGCTGGGCAGCGAGCAGCAGGTGTTTGTGCTGGCTGACGCGGAGCAGGCTTAGGCCTTGTTTGAAAAATCGAAAACGCCGTCTTTTTACCCAGAAGCAGCCATCTTCTGCGTCGAAAATCCTCGTAATACGCAAGTATTCCTTGCGGTTTTCTCCTTGAAGCTGACCGCTTCTGGTCAAAAATCCGTCATTTCCTCTATTTTCAAACAAGCCCTAGGCCTTGTACCAATCGGATTTGTGCCTGGACTTTCGAGGAAATTTTGCCAAGGCGCAAATCCCCAGGCAGTCTCGCGATTGGTTTGCAGCACAGTCAACCGTGCAATTTGCCGAAAAGGCAGGTGCAAACTCCTATTGGTACCAGTTCTCAGACTGACACTGAGGGAGTGAGGGGATGGGCGGACCCTTTTTCGTGGGGATTCTGGCGTACGTGCTGGCAGCGGTGGCAGGCTCCGCGCTGCTGGCGTGGGTACGGGGCGGAAAAAAGTGAAAAGCAGGCGGCGTCCCCAGCAGACGCCGCCTGCTTTTATAGTTAAGGCAGTTCAAAAGAGTTGATACCTCTTTTGAACCTTGCGGCACAGGTATGCCCGCGCCGCCAGTGCGTTTACTATATTTGCGGCCTCAAAGCCGCCCCTGCCGCAGCAAATGTCCCAGCAGGGCAATGAGAAACCCCAGCGCCGCCCCGCACACAACCTCCCGCACCCGGTGGCCCAAAGACTCGTTGAGCCGGGGAATCAGGTCCCGCAGGTCCGGGTCGTCCTCCGGGTCCTCCGCGTCCAGGTGCTCCACAATGCGGTTGATGGCCTTGGCGTGCAGGCCTGCCGCCCAGCGCACCCCGGTGGCGTCGTACATAACAATCAGGGCGACCACAAAGCTCAGGGCAAACACCGGCGAGTTGAAGCCGTACAGATAGTAGGAGGTGAGCAGCACCGAGCAGGTAACGGCGGAGTGGGAGCTGGGCATGCCCCCCGCCCCAGAGAGCCTCCGGCGGTCAAACTGCTTGTGCTTGACCGTGTCGATGAGGGTTTTAATGCCCTGGGCGGCGGCCCATGAGAGGATGCTGACATTGATAAGAGGATTTGAGAGGAGAAAGCTGAGGTCCATAAGGGTTCCTTTCCGGGGCGCAGGTGATGGTATCCCTATCATACTCCATTCCGGCGGGGGCTGTCAACCGGTATGGAAAAGACAGGCCGTCCCCAGCGCGGTGTGGGGCGTTCGGCAGCGCGTCCATACATGCCGCTGCTTTTCAGCTCCTTCACTGAAAAAACGGGACAGCCCGCGCCGCTCTGCCCCCTTCCCGCCTTTCCCTCTTTTTCGACAGGTGAGGCTATTTTACGTTAAGAGGGAAATTGAAGCCTTTCCCTCCAAAGACCTGGAAAATTATGTAATAATGGGAGGATAAACCCGAAACGGGAACCTTGAAGGGGGTTAAGGTATGAGCGTATACGCATACCTGAGAGTGTCCAGCGCCGACCAGAACGAGGACCGCCAGCTGCTGGCAATGCTGAAGCAGGAGGTGCCTCCCAATCATATTTTCAGCGACAAGCAGTCTGGCAAAAACTTTCAGCGGCCCCAGTACCAGCGTATGCTGCGCTGCCTGCAGCCCGGCGACCTGCTCTATATTATGAGCATCGACCGCCTGGGGCGGAATTATACGGAGATCCAGAACCAATGGCGGCTGCTCACAAAGGAGAAGCTGGTGGACGTGTGCGTGCTGGACATGCCTATGCTGGACACCCGCAGCGGCAAAGACCTGCTTGGCACCTTTATCGCCGACCTGGTGCTGCAAATTCTCTCCTTTGTGGCGGAAAACGAGCGGGCGAACATACGCAAGCGTCAGGCCCAGGGCATTGCCGCGGCCAAGGCCCGGGGCGTGCGCTTTGGCCGGCCTCCCCGGCCCCTGCCCAAAAACTACCCCGCCGTCTACCGGCTGTGGAAGAACGGCAAGCTGACCGGCTCCGCCGCCGCCCGGGCCTGCGGCATGCCCCTGTCCAGCTTCCGTTACCGGGCCATGGGCTACGAGCAGGGGCAGAAGAAATAAGGCCCAGTCAGGGCAGCGCCCGGCACAGACAGGCAAATCAACCGGCGGACCCTGGCAACGGGCCCGCCGGTTTGCTTTTTGGGCATTCCTGCCTGCGGCAAACACTTGAACATTCCTGTGGAACATGCTATAATATCCTTTAGGAAATACCCAGGACCGGCGGGGCTGCCCCGCGCTGTTTTCTGTGTCAACCCTAATTTTACATATTTATATTCTATTGAAAGGAAGTATTGCACCCATGGCTCTCAAACAGTTTCAGGCGGAATCAAAACGGCTGATGGACCTGATGATCAACTCCATCTACACCCACAAGGAAATTTTTCTGCGGGAGCTGATCTCCAACGCCAGCGACGCCATCGACAAGCTCTATTACCAGAGCCTCAGCGGCAGCGGGGCCGGCCTGAACCGGGAGGATTTCTTCATCCGCCTGCACGCCGACAAGGAGGCCCGCACCATCACCATCACAGACAACGGCGTGGGCATGACCCGGGAGGAGCTGGACAACAACCTGGGCGTGATTGCCAAAAGCGGCTCGCTTCAGTTCAAAAACGAGAACATGAAAGACCGCAAGCCCGAGGACGGGGCGGAGGTGGACATTATCGGCCAGTTCGGCGTTGGCTTTTACTCGGCGTTCATGGTCAGCTCCAAGGTGGTGGTGGGGACCCGCACCCAGAACGGGGCCCAGGCCTGGGCCTGGACCTCGGAGGGGCTGGACGGCTACGAGATTACCGAGAGCGATTACCCCCAGCGGGGCGCCCGCATCACCCTCACCCTGAAGGAGGACGGCGACGGGGAGGACTACTCGGCCTTTTTGGAGCAGTACCGCCTGCGGGAGCTGGTGAAGCGCTACTCCGACTACATCCGCTATCCCATCAAAATGGAGATGCAGAGGTCCAGGCTCAAGGAGGGCACGGGAACCGACGGCAAGGAGCCGGAGTATGAGACCTGGTTTGAGGACGAGACCCTGAACTCCATGACCCCCATCTGGAAGAAGGCCAAGTCTGAGGTGACGGATGAGGAGCTCAGCGGCTTCTATAAAGAGAAATTCATGGACTGGCAGGAGCCCCTGCGGGTCATCCGCACCTCCACCGAGGGCGCGGCCACCTACAGCGCGCTGCTGTTTGTGCCCAAAACAGCCCCATACGACTACTACACCCGGGAATTTGAAAAGGGCCTGCAGCTGTATGCCAGCGGGGTGCTCATCATGGAGAAATGCGCCGACCTGCTGCCGGACTGCTTCAGCTTTGTCAAGGGCCTGGTGGACTCTCAGGACCTGTCCCTGAACATCTCCCGGGAGATGTTGCAGCATGACCGGCAGCTGAAGCTCATCGCCGGCCGCCTGGAGAAGAAAATCGCCTCTGAGCTCAAGTCCATGCTCACCAACGACCGGGAGAAGTATGAGGAGTTCTGGAAGAGCTTCGGCCTGCAGCTGAAGTACGGCCTGTACGACAATTTTGGGGCGAAAAAAGAGGAGCTGCAGGACCTGGTTCTGTTTACCAGCTCCCATGAGAAAAAGCTTTCTACCCTTTCTGAGTATGTCTCCCGTATGCAGGAGGGCCAGACCTGCATATACTATGGCTGCGGCGAAACGGCGGAGCGCATTCTGGCCCTGCCCCAGGCCGAGGCTCTGATTGGGAAGGGCTACGAGATTCTCTGCCTGACGGACAATGTGGACGAATTCGCCCTGCGGGTGCTGGAAAAGTACCAGGAGAAGGAGTTCAAAAACCTCTCCGCCGAGGGCCTGGACCTGGAAAGCGAGGAGGAGAAGGAGCACAACAAGGCCCTGGCGGACGAGAACCAGTCCCTGCTGGAGGCCATGAAAGAGGGCCTTTCGGGCAAGGTGGAGCAGGTGGTGCTGCGGGGCGGACTGGGCAGCCACGCGGCCTGCATCAGCACCCAGGGGGGCATTTCCAGCGAGATGGAGAAGGTGCTCAACGCCATGCCGGCAGGGGAGAAGGTCCACGCCAAGCGGGTGTTGGAGCTGAACCCGGAGCATGAGGTGTTTCAGAAGCTGAAGGCCCTGGACGGGGACAAGGAGCGGCTGGGCCTGTACGCCCAGGTGCTGTACGGCCAGGCCCTGCTGCTGGAGGGCACCCCCTTGGAGGACCCGGCGGAGTTTGCCCGGCAGGTCTGCCGGCTCATTTGCTGACAGAGGGGCCGCGCCCCTTCGGGAGAGCCGCGGGGTTATTTCCCGCATGTACCGGCATGTAGGCATGTGTTTATATATTGATATACCAAAGTCAGGAGGAATCATATGGCAAAGCGATGGGACCCTCAGAAGTTCTGGGGCTGTTATGAGGAGGTGACGGAGCGCTCAAATTTGCGGGCCATGGCGGGCTACCCTCAGCACGGCAATACCTGCCGGCTGCTGCACAGTGTGGCGGTGGCCTACTACAGCTGCCGGCTGGCGGCTATGCTGGGCATTGCGTTCCACATGCAGGAGATGGCCCGGGGGGCGCTGCTCCACGACTATTTCTTCTACGACGCCCAGGACGGGGACCCGGCCCATAAGGGGCACTGGTCCCGGCACCCGGAGATTGCCTGGCGCAACGCCCGGCAGGAGCTGGAGCTGACAGGCCGGGAGGAGGACATCATCCGCTCCCACATGTTCCCGGTGACCCTGCGCAGGCCGCCCCGGTGCCGGGAGGGGGCTGTGGTGACCCTGGTAGACAAGGGCTGCTCGGTGTACGAGTTCTTCAAGCGCAAGCGGCCTTACCCCCAGCTGGCGTCGAGGCTTTAGACTAGGAGGAACATTGGGGAAAGCCCGCCGCAGGCGGGAAGGGAGTCCAGAGGGACTGGTCCCTCTGGCAGGGGTCTTGGGGACAGAGTCCCTAAGCCG
>NZ_JBQISV010000063.1:0-12937 GCF_056800975.1 Acutalibacter sp. | reverse complement strand
GGCTTTGCCATTAAAGGGGACAGCCTGATGGGCTACAGCACCTATCTGCAAGCTGTCTGTACGGTGTTTATGGCGTTGTTCGGGGTAAATTTCAGCATTTTCTACCTGATCCTCCTCCGCCAGTTCCTGAAGGTGCTGAAGAACCAGGAGCTTCTCATGTATCTGGGCCTGATGCTGGGCAGCATTGCTGTCATCACCTGGGACATTCTCCCCCTGTACAGCCAGGTGGGCGAGGCCCTGCACCAGGCGGCGTTTCAGGTCTCCTCCATTATGACTACCACCGGCTTTGCCACCGCGGACTTCAACCAGTGGCCTGCTCTCTCCAAAACCCTGCTGGTGCTGCTGATGTTTGTGGGGGCCTGCGCAGGGTCTACCGGCGGGGGCATGAAGGTGGCCCGGGTGCTGCTGCTGTGCAAGGCCGGGCGGCGCAACGTGAAGCGGATGCTCCGGCCCCGGTCGGTGTCTCAGGTGCACATGGACGGGCAGGCGGTAAACGAGGAGGTTTTGCAGAACACCTACAGCTATCTGGCGCTGTATGGGGCAATTATGGCCCTCTCCATTTTCATTGTGGCGATGGACGAGTTCTCTCTGGAAACCAACGCCACTGCGGTAATCGCCTGTCTCAACAACATTGGCCCCGGCCTGGACCTGGTAGGGCCCATGGGCAATTACGCGGCCTTCTCCCCAATCAGCAAGCTGGTGCTCAGCTTTGACATGCTGGCCGGGCGGTTGGAGCTGTTCCCCATGCTGATGCTCATGGTCCCCATGGCCTGGCGGCGGACCTGATTGTCAAAGCAGATCAGGACTGCGGTCAGCCTCCTGTGAAAACAAAAGCCTTCCGGGGCTGTCCCATCTGCGGATGAGGCAGGCCCCGGAAGGCTTTTCTGTTTTTGACACGCCTTAGATAATGGCGTTTTCTCCCTCTTTTTTCAGGTATTTGCCAATGGAGATGACGCCGCCCATAATGCCGAACAACGCCCCTGCCAGCAGATACCCCCCATACAGCCACCAAACATAGGGCTCTATGTCGATGACCGTCAGGAAGGTGGTGATGCTGTACACAATCTCCACCACCTTGTCATACCCCAGATACAGGGCCGTAGCAGAGATTCCTCCGGAAAACACACCGATGAGAACGCCCTCCACAATAAAGGGCACCCGCACAAAGCCGTTGGTGGCGCCCACCGACTTCATGATATTGATCTCCATGCGCCGGGAGAAGATGGTCACCTTCAGGGTGTTGGAAATAATAAACAGCGACACCACGCCCAGCACCACCAGAATGCCCAGGCTGGCATAGCGCACCACCCGGTCCAGGTTGCTTAAAAGATGGGCCACCTTCCGGTAGTCCGCACAGTGGTCCACCCCTTCCAGACCTTTGACGGCCTCCATAGTCTGGTCGTACAGGCTCAGGTCCTTCATGGAGATGGTATAGGAGTCCGGCAGGGGGTTGTCCTGGCCCTCCAAGGCGTAGAACAGGTCCTCCTCGCCGCCCATGCTCTGTATGGTGTTTTTCAGCCCGTCCTCCTTGGGGACAAAGGTGCACTCCGCAATGTTGTCCAGGGCCCGCAGCTCTTCTCCCAGCTTCACAGCGCTCAGGGGCGGCAAACCCTCGTCCAGGTAGACATTGATGCTGTTATTGGCCTCTACCGACCGCATGGTGGCGCTCAGGTTGACAGAAATCAGCCCTGCCAGCCCCGTCATCAGCAGACAGGAGATCAGCACGCACACCGAGGCAAGGCTCATGGTACGGTTCTTCCACAAGCCCTTCACACCCTCTTTGAATAAATAACCAACACTGTGTATTCCCATTCTGATGCCATTTCCTTTCCAAATTTCGGGCTAAAATCACAAGGCTCCTGCCCTGTCAGCGCCTTCCGTCCTTTTTCCGGCGCTCCCGCAGGATTTCCTCAGGCACATCCTCCGCCTGGGCAATATTCATCACCTTTCCCTCTTCATCATACCGGGCCGGCGTAGAGAGCGCCTCTAAAAGACTGGGCTCATCCCGGTCAAACTGGGGCACCGGGCGCAAGGGCTCTTCCGAAGGGGGCTCGACCTCCTCCGGCTCAAACTCCTCAAAACGCTCCTCCTCATTGTCATATTCCGCGTAGTCGTCCATTTCCGGCTCCTCCCCAGGAGGCTCCAACCGGGCCGCCTGCTGCCGGGCCTCAAACTCCTCGGGCGGGGCGTAGCTCTCCGCCATCTCGTTGGTGTCCGCTACAATCTGTCCCCCGTGAATTTGAATAATGCGCTTGTGGAAGTGCTTGACCAAGGAGTGCTCATGGGTCACCATCAGAATCGTGGTGCCCCGGCGGTTAATCTCGCTGAGCAGGTCCACAATCTCAAAGGACAGGGCCGGGTCAATGTTGCCGGTGGGCTCGTCGGCAATAATGAGCTCCGGGTTGTTCACCAATGCCCGGGCCAGGCCCACCCGCTGACGCTCGCCGCCAGAGAGCTCGGTGGGGTAGTGCTTGGCCTTGTGCTGCAGGCCCACCAGGCTGAGGATATAGGGCACCCGCTTGCGGATGGACCGCCCGGAGGCCCCCACCACCCGCATGGCAAAGGCCACATTGTCGTACACGGTCATGTGGTCAATCAGCCGGAAGTCCTGAAACACCATGCCCATCTTCCGGCGGACATAGGGAATCTTCCCCTTACGCAGCCGGGAGATGTCTGTGCCGTCCAGCAGAATCCGTCCCGAGGAGGGCCGCTCCTCGCAGGTAATCAGCTTGAGAAAGGTGCTTTTGCCCGCGCCGGAGGAGCCCACAATAAACACAAACTCCCCCTTGGGCACCTTCAGGTCCACATTGTGCAGCGCCTCTGTGCCGTTGTTGTAGACCTTGGAAACATTTACAAATTCTATCATAATTCATTTCCTTATTTTGTGGATTAGAGCGGTCAGACTGCTCATGGGCAAGCCCTAGAACTTGCTGTTATTGGTCAGGTAACGCTTGACCATCAGCGCCACCTTGAAGACAATGGCGTCCTCAAACTCCCGCAGGTCCAGGCCAGTGAGCTTTTTAATCTTCTCCAACCGATACACCAGCGTGTTGCGGTGGACAAACAGCTTGCGGGAGGTCTCGGAGACATTAAGGCTGTTCTCAAAGAAACGCTGAATGGTGAACAGGGTCTCATGGTCCAGGCTCTCGATGGAGCCCCGCTTGAAGACCTCCTTGAGGAACATCTCGCACAGGGTGGTGGGCAGCTGGTAAATCAGCCGGGCAATGCCCAGGTTGTTGTAGCTCACAATATCCCGGGCCGTGTCAAACACCTTGCCCACCTCCAGGGCCGTCTGGGCCTCCTTGAAGGACCGGGCCAGCTCCTTGATGTTGTCCACCACCGTGCCGATGCCCACGCAGCAGTGGGCGTAAAACTCCCCGGTCAGGGTGTCCACAATGGACCGGGCCAACTTGTCAATATCCTTCTCAGTGATGTCCGGGCGAATCTCCTTGACCAGCGCAATGTCCGTCTCGTTGATGTTGATGACAAAGTCCTTGTTCTTGTCCGGGAACAGGTTTTGCAGCACCTCAAAGGCCGAGACCTCATTCTTGTCGTTGACCTTAATGAGCAGGCACACCCGGGAGACGTCTGAGTCAAAATGGAGCTCATGGCTTTTCAGGTAGATATCGCCAGGGAGGATGTTGTCCAGAATAACATTTTTAATGAAATTGCCCCGGTCATACTTCTCGTCATAATACTGCTTGATGTTGTCCATGGCCACAGCCAGAATGCGCACATACCGCCGGGCGTCCGGGTCCGCGCCGGAGACAAAGGCCGCATAGCCGGGACGCCGCCGGCTGCCAAAGGACTTGAAGGTATATTCGTTGTCAATAAAGACCTCGTCGCTGCCCATGTTCTCCATCACACCGTCGCCAAACACATCTCCGACACGACTCAGGTCGCTGCAGGCAATCACAACAGAGGACTCGTCCATGACGCCGATGGTGCGGTCAATGGCATCACTCATCTGGTGGATGATGCCCTGAAACAATCTGTTAGACATAAATTTCTCCCCTCACCTTTGATATATTGGTAAAAACAGCGGACAAAAGGCAAGTCCACCGAGCGTGGAAACAACTATTGCTATTATACACGATTTCAACAAAAATTTCAAGCAAAACCTAAAAGCATATCAGAAAAGCCAAGAAGCCGCCCCCACAACACCGGCCCGCCGCCCGACCTCAACTCAAGGTCGGGTCCCCCTCATAATAAGCCCAAAACAAAGGGACCAGCGGCTTTCACCGCTGGCCCCAAAAATGGCAAGCTTTTAGTTGATAACAGTAACCTCGGTCTCCTTGTCGAACACATGCATCTTGTTCAGGTCGAAAGCAATCTTGCACTTATCGCCAGGCTTCGCAGTGGAGGTGGGCTCCACACGGGCGGTAACAGCGTTGCCCTCGCAGTCCAGGTACAGATAGGTCTCAGCGCCCATCAGCTCGGTGACCTCCACCTCGCAGGTAACATGGGCGCCGCCCACCTTCTCGATGAAGTCGGGCTCGTCATGTACATCCTCGGGACGAATGCCGAAGACAACCTCTTTGCCCACATAGTTGGAGATGGTGGTGCCCTCCGCCTTCTTGGCGGGGATGGTGATGGTGCAGGCGCCAAAGGTCAGGGTGAAGTCGCTGCCGGACTTGTTGCACTTGGCGTCGATGAAGTTCATCTGAGGAGAGCCCATGAAGCCGGCCACGAACTCGTTGACAGGATACTCGTACAGGTTCTGGGGCGTGTCCACCTGCTGGATAAAGCCGTCCTTCATTACCACAATGCGGTCGCCCATGGTCATGGCCTCGGTCTGGTCATGGGTAACGTAAATGAAGGTGGTGCCCAGCTTGGTGTGCAGCTTGGCAATCTCGGTACGCATCTGGGCGCGGAGCTTAGCGTCCAGGTTGGACAGAGGCTCGTCGAGCAGGAAGACCTTGGGATCGCGGACAATGGCGCGGCCCAGAGCCACGCGCTGTCTCTGACCGCCGGACAGAGCCTTGGGCTTGCGGTCCAGCAGATGGGCGATGTCCAGGATGCGGGCAGCCTCTTCCACGCGGCGCTTGATCTCATCCTTGGGAGTCTTACGCAGCTTCAGGCCAAAGGCCATGTTGTCAAAAACCGTCATGTGGGGATACAGGGCGTAGTTCTGGAACACCATGGCGATATCGCGGTCCTTGGGAGCGATATCGTTGCTGAGGGTGTCGCCGATGTACAGCTCGCCCTTGCTGATCTCCTCCAGGCCGGCGATCATGCGCAGGGTGGTGGACTTGCCGCAGCCGGAGGGGCCGACCAGAATGATGAATTCCTTGTCAGCAATCTCCAGGTTGAAGTCCGTAACGGCTGTAACGCCGCCGGCGTAGATCTTATAGATATTCCTCAGACTCAAGCTTGCCATATGTTTTTCCTCCTGTCAGGCTCTGCGAGGGCGGACAAGGCCGCTGGGCCAGCCCCAAGCTGCTTTGCGGGCTCAGTCCCAAGTGGCGCTGTTGTTGTGAATTTTGCGCCGTCCTCCTCGGCTGACCTAATTGATTTATCTGTATTATATCAGAAAATCCGGCAGATGAAAAGCCCCTTTATATCCAAAGTTTTTTAACAGCCTTTGTATGCCTTTACCAAAATTAAAGAGTCATGACAGAATTATGTTTAAAATGACATGCTCCCGGCGGATCCCGTATAATTTGTACCCGGCCCCGCCTCAATGCCTATACTTGGTGTCGGTTTGCCACTTTCCGTTCTCAACAATTTCCCCCAAGTTTTCAACACAACTTGGGGGAAAACTCCGTTTAACCAGCGCAGGCGGGCCTGGGCTGTTCGCGCTTAGAGACTGGCCGGGCCGTTGCCGGGTCAGTCGGTGGGCCAGCCTGCCTCCGCGCCGGTACTTTCCACATTTTCTCCACTCGCAACGCTCTCCTCTGTCACAGCGCTCTCCACACTGCTTTCAGGGACAGGCGTGGCTTCGGCAGCGGCGCTTTCCACGTCGCTGCTCGCCAGACCCTCCGTCCCGCTCTCCAGGGCGCTGGAAGCCGCCTCTGGCCTGGGGGTGGCCTCGCCATAGCGGGCGCTGTCTGCCGCAAAGCCGTGCATAAAGCCGTTTGCCTCGGCACAGGCCAGGTCGCCGCCGATAATCAGCCGGCCATACACCAAAAGCGTTGCGAACACCTCGGTCTCTCCGGGGTAGTTGGTTACCTTATATTTGTACTGGGTAACCACCTCTCCCGCGTAGGGCGCCAGGTCAAAGCCCTGGGCCTGCTGCATGGCGTTGTAGTTCTGGTAGACGTCATTGAACTGGGCCGGGATCATCACCTCACGGGTCTCGGCAGGCCCGGCTTCTGTCTGCCAGCCGAAGCTCTGAAGAAAAGCCACCCGCTCCTCGTTGGTCTCTCCGGTAAAGGTCTGGGCCTGGGGCTCCGTCCCCTTGCCCCACCGCAGGTAGGCCACCGCAGCTACCACTGCCGCCGCCAGAACAAGGAACGCAATGATCCGCTTTCTGCTGGCCTTCATTGACACGAACATTCCACATCGACCTCTCTTTTCAGCGGCTGTATGCAGCTGCGCCGCCTGTTTTCATGGTCCATTCTTATGCGGGAATGTCCTGGGCTATGCCAATGGCCTGGCGTTTTTGAATTGGAACGGCAAGACGTCGCCGCAGGAGTGTCCTAGAGAAAGAGGTTATGACCATAGAGTGGTCTCCGGCTGCTTGGGAGCCTTGCCCCTAAGCCCCCCTCTTTGAAAAAGGAGGGCGAAGCTTTTCTGAACGCCCACCAAAGCCTTGCTTCATAAACGCTTCGTTTTGGGTACGCCTCGCTGCCCCAGTCAAATTGCGTGGCCTGCCGGCCTTAAAAAACAACCTGATTCTTTGTTGCTTCATGGTTTCTTCATGACACGTCAAAGGCTGCTCTCCCTGCAAGCTGTCTGCGTCCCTATTCTATATAGGAAGGACAGACCGGGAAGCTTCTGCTCTGAAACTAACCGGCTGCGGAGCGTCCGCTATTGCGCTTCGCCCCAGGCCTCCGCGCTGCGCCGGGGGACAAACTCCACCCCTACAGGCCCGCCCTCATGGCACACTGTCAGCCAGAACCTCTCTCCCCCACGCAAAAGCGGAAGGGAGAAAAAGCGAACGCCTCCCCCCCGCGCCAGCTGCGGCCTCTGCCCCAGGGCGGCAAACCGAATCCCCTCTACCCCCTGGCTCAGCCCCAGCCCGGTATATTTGATATAGCTCTCCTTACAGGTCCACAGCTGGGTCAGCGTCCCGTCAGGGGAGTCTGTCTGCCACAGCCCGGCCTCCTCGGGTGCGGCGGTCCGCTCCCGCAGCGCCGGAGAGAACCGCCGCGCCCGCTCCACATCCACGCCCAGAGGCAGGGAGGACAGCCCGCAGACTGCCAGCCCGTGGCTGTGGCTGATGTTGAACTGCAGCCCCAGCTCGCGAAAAAACGGCTTGCCGTGGGGGCCATAGCAGAGCATCTGGTTCACGTCCGCCCCCTTTGCCCAAAAGGAGGCAGGAAGCGCATCGCGCCTTTGCAGGGCATATGCCAGCAGCGCCCGGCCTGCCCGGGTTTCGGTCCGCTTCTTTTCTCCCCGTGGCAGGTCTGTGGAAAAGGATGTGATATAAAGGGTAAGCATTCTGTCAGTCCTTCGCGGTTTTCTGCTCCTGGAACAGATTGTCCCGGGTGATGTTCTTCAGCCATTTGCCCGAGCGGTAGCGGTGAAGCACCCAGGGCCACTTGACAAACTCGTCCAGACAGAGAATGAAGTAGACCCAAAGCACCGGCAGCTTGAGCACAAAGGCCACAAAAAAGCCCACCGGCACCGCATAAACCCACATGGTGAAAAAGTCGCAGATGAGCCCGAAGCGGCTGTCGCCCCCGGCACGGAACACCCCGGCGATGAGAGTGGTGTTCACCGCGCAGCCCATAATGTAGTAGCTGTTGATCAGCAGCATGACCCCCAGGTAGTCCAGAGCCGCCTGGGTAAAGTTGCCCCCCTGGGCATAGCCCAGCACAAAGGGCCGGGCCGCCAGCACAATCAGCCCCCCTATGGCCCCGGAGGCCACGGTCACCCACAGCAGCCGTCTGCCGTCTCCCCGGGCCTCCTCCATTTTGCCCTCGCCGATTTTCTGCCCCAGCAGAATGCCCCCGGCGTTGGCAAAGCCAAAGCAGAGAATGGTGCCAAAGTTGCGCACCACCGCTGCCAGAGAGTTTGCCGCCACCGCGTCGCTGCCCAGATGACCCAGAATCACCGAGTACATGGAAAAGGCCAGCCCCCACACCACATCGTTGGCCACGGCAGGGAGAGAGAGCTTCATAAAGTCGGTAAACAAGGCCTTGTTGCGCACAAAAATCATGCGCAGCTTCAGCTTGATGTCCTTAGACCGGGCGGACACCACAAAGCACAGGGCCAGCTCCACCAGCCGGGAGATGGAGGTGGCCAGGGCCACGCCGGCAGCCCCCATTTTAGGAACGCCCAGCCAGCCGAAAATGAACAGGGCGTTCAGCGCCACATTCAGCAGCACGGCAATGGTGTTCAGCACCGTGCCAATGGTCACCCGGCCCACACTGCGCAGAATGGAGATATACACCTCCGTAATGCCCCAGCACAGGTAGCACACGCTGAGAATGCGGATATACTCCGCCCCCAGGGCGATGAGCTCCGGGTCGCTGGTGAACAGCATCATCATATACTGGGGGATGGTCAAAGCCAGCGCCGCCACCACCAGCGAGACACTGAGGGAAATGCGCAGGGCAATGCCCTGAACCACCTCAATGGCGCGAAAATCCTTTTTGCCGTAATACTGGGCGCAGAGCATGGTGGCCCCGGTGCCAATGCCGTAAAACAGCATGAACAGCACATGGGTGTACTGGCTGGCAAGGCTGACCGCCGAAATAGCCGACTGGCCCACAAAGTTCAGCATCACCACGTCCGCCGAGCTGACGGCAGAGCTGAGCAGGTTTTGCAGAACAATGGGGGTGACCAGCCGGAAGATCTGCCCATAAAAAGGGCTGTCAAAGCGTTTGGTCTTTTCCATTTCCTTATTTCCTCCGGTAATGTATTGAAAAATATAAATTGGGGATTGTTGACCATCATAGCACATCCTGACAGGGTTTGCAAGAGTAGAAAGCAGGGAAAGCCGCCCGGTCCAGCCTTTTCCCCTGCCTCCCCTTTTGCAGATTATAATATAGGTAGCGCCTAGTCCGTGGAAGTCCCGAATCCCTGGGAAAAAGAGACGGGCGGACGCGCAGGTCCGCCCCTACGAGGTCCCTGAAGGTGAATCTTTATAAAGTGCCTGGCAGGATGCTCTCCAACCAAAAAGGAGCGCCCAAAATGAAGCGTCTATAAGCAAGGCTTTGTAAGCGTTCAGCAAAGCTTTCCCCTTTTCAACGGTGGTAGAGTTTCTAGGGCCAAAGCCCTCCAAACTGCCGAGGCCGTCGTCATAAGCTTTTTCTTTGGACACTCCCCCATCAAAATGCGCCCTTGCATTTTTCCCTGCTTTTTGCTATACTATTACATTATCCTCTCAGAAAGGTCGTGCTAACCATGCCATCTCCCTCCCAAGAGCCTGCCCGCTCCCTGGTCGTGCTGGACTTTGGCGGGCAATATGCCCAGCTCATTGCCCGCCGTGTCCGGGACCTGGGGGTCTACTGCCAGATCAAGCCCTACTGGACCCCTGTCTCTGAGCTGGCTGCCTACCAGGGCGTCATTTTTACCGGCGGTCCTGGCAGCGTTTACGCCCAGGACGCCCCCCTCTGCTCTCCTGAGCTGTTCCAGCTGGGGGTCCCCGTGCTGGGCATCTGCTATGGCGCTCAGGTCATGGCCCATCTGCTGGGCGGCAAAGTGGCCTCTACAGGCGCGCCGGAATTCGGCAAGACCCAGACCCAGTTTGAGGACGCTTCCCTCCTCTTCCGGGACGTGCCCCCCAGCGTCACCTGGATGAGCCACAACGACGCGGTGAACCAGCTGCCCCAGGGCTTTTCCGCCAGCGCCCACAGCGCCCAATGTCCGGTTGCCGCTATGGAGGACCCTGCCCGGCGGCTGTACGCGGTGCAGTTCCACCCCGAGGTGGCCCACACAGAATATGGAAGCCAGATGCTGCGCAACTTC
The DNA here is from genome assembly GCF_056800975.1 of Acutalibacter sp. Taxonomy (NCBI): domain Bacteria; kingdom Bacillati; phylum Bacillota; class Clostridia; order Eubacteriales; family Acutalibacteraceae; genus Acutalibacter; species Acutalibacter sp. The sequence goes on along the minus strand of NZ_JBQISV010000063.1, from coordinate 2,857 downwards.
CTCTATCTTGTGTGCCAGTGCGAGGGCGGCTGGGAGATGGGTTCCTTTGCTAAAGGGGAGGTAGCCCGGCTGAAGGAGCAGATCGGAGACCGGAAGGTGCTCTGCGGCCTGTCCGGCGGGGTGGACTCATCGGTAGCAGCCATGCTGGTCCACCAGGCCATTGGGCAGAATCTGACCTGCATTTTTGTAGACCACGGCCTGCTGCGTAAAGATGAGGGCGACCTGGTAGAGCAGGTGTTCCGCAAGGAATTCCACATGAACATTATCCGGGTCAATGCCGGGGAGCGGTTTCTGGGCAAGCTGGCAGGCGTCACCGACCCGGAGCGCAAGCGCAAGATCATCGGCGAGGAGTTTATCCGGGTGTTCGAGGCGGAGGCCGCCAAGCTGGGCAAGGTAGAGCTGCTGTGCCAGGGCACCATTTATCCCGACGTGGTGGAGAGCGGCAGCGGCCAGGCAGCGGTGATCAAGTCCCACCACAATGTAGGGGGACTGCCGGAGGACATTGGCTTTGAGGGCCTGGTAGAGCCCCTGCGGGACCTGTTCAAGGACGAGGTGCGCCGGGTAGGCCTGGAGCTGGGCATTCCGGAGGAGCTGGTGTGGCGGCAGCCCTTCCCCGGCCCGGGGCTGGCAGTACGGGTGCTGGGCGAGGTAACTCCCCAGCGGGTGGCCATGCTCCAGGAGGCGGACGCAATCTTCCGGGAGGAGATGGCAAAGGCCGGGCTGGACCGCCAGACCGGGCAGTATTTCGCAGTGCTCACCGGGGCCCGCAGCGTAGGCGTAATGGGCGACGGCCGCAGCTACGGCGAGACCATAGCCCTGCGGGCGGTAAACACCAGCGATTTCATGACCGCCGACTGGGTGCAGCTCCCCTACGAGCTGCTGGGCCGCACCTCCAACCGCATTGTCAACGAAGTGCCGGGCGTGACCCGGGTGGTGTATGACATCACCAGCAAGCCGCCGGCGACGATTGAGTGGGAGTGATTTGCAGCCTCCAAAATTCCTAGTATTTATGCGGGATTTCTGGCTTTTCCCACCTCTTTTGATAACGATTTGATAACGCTCTGCACCATCCTTATCATTCTATTTGTCTGGTGGTTTGCAGGTAAGTCCATATTATGAAAGCCTATACCGATGGCTGTCGGTATAGGCTTTTATGTTATCTGATTTCGGGGATGGTCTTTACCCATGGCAGTCCCGCATATGCGGGATAATTGTACCGCCATTTATCGTATTCCTCTTTTGTGATTTCCCCTGACTGTAGCTTTGCGGCCTGCTCCTGCCAGGGGTCGAGCAGACTGTGCATGGAGATATACCGGTTCAAGTCCGATTTATCGACCTTGAGGACTACCTCGCCATCAATCTTGTCTATAGTCAGCCCTTTCAAGTCCTCTAGGGCGAACAGTGTGTGCATCAGGCCAAGATTGTGGTCGATGTCGGGGACATTCAGAGCCTCCGGCGCGACCTGCAAATGGTATGCCAATTCTTCTATTACGTTTTGCTTTGGGGTGCGGGTTCCCGATTCGTACTGTGCCACCCGCACGTCTGAGGAGCGCTCCGGAAAGCCAAGGAGCATACCCAAGTACCGTTGTGTCATTCCCCGCAAGTTTCGGAAAAAGCGTATCCTTTCTCCAATCGCCATTTTTTGACAACTCCATTCTGTCTTTTTAGTATACAAGAAGTATAACAGACAAGTTTAGGATAGTCAAGATGTAATTAAGCAAAAAAATTTAGAAAACATCTTGCAAACCCCTTGACACAAGCTAGACAGCTTAGTATAATGGAAATCGCGCAAAGCAAACCAGCTTAGAAAATTGAATGACCGTCTGATTTTGCAACACCGCCATGACCTCCTGCGAAGGAGCGAGCGCCCCATAAAGGACGGCACAGCGCCCACAGAAATGTGCGGAATGCCTGCCGGAGCAGATTCAGTGTAAACGGCAAAGATATGATAATATTTTGAAAGGATTAATTGAATGGAGAATAAGTTTATCCGAGTTGATGAAGTTGCGGCGGAGTTGGATATTTCCAAGCCCTACGCTTACAAACTGATTCGACAACTGAACGAGGAACTGAGAAGTAAGGGGTATCTAACGATTGCCGGGCGGGTGAACCGCCAGTATTTCTTTGAGCGTCTTTACAGCGGAAAGGATGTGGAGTAATGCCGGTATTTAAGAACGATAGCAATGGCACTTGGTATGTAATGGCCTGGTACAAAGACTGGACAGGAGCCAGAAAGCAGAAGTGCAAGCGCGGCTTTGCTACCAAGCGAGAAGCCCAGGAGTGGGAACGCAGTTTTCAAATGCAGACTTCTTCAGACATGGACATGACCTTTGAAGCGTTTGCCCAGCTTTATGAGCAGGATATGCGGCCCCGGTTGAAGGAAAACTCTTGGCTAACAAAAGAGAACATTATCCAGAAAAAGATTCTCCCCTACTTCGGCCAGCGTAAAATAAGCGAGATCACCACCAAAGATGTGATTGCTTGGCAAAATGAGCTGCTGGCGTTTCGGGACGAGAGTCGTAAGCCCTACTCCCAAACATACCTTAAAACGCTCCACAATCAGCTTAGCGCTATTTTCAATCATGCGGTAAGGTTCTATAACCTGCGGTCTAATCCGGCGGCTAAAGTTGGTAACATGGGTACGGAGGAACGTAAGGAAATGCTGTTCTGGACGAAGGACGAGTATCAGAAATTTGCTGACGCTATGATGGACAAGCCTCTTTCCTACTACGCCTTTGAAATGCTCTACTGGTGTGGTATAGTAAAAGCAGTTGAAAAAAGGTTACGTATCGAGTAGAATGAGGACATGAGTTATTCAAAAAGATATAGAGAACGGACAATAGAATATCGGCAGGCC
>NZ_JBQISV010000062.1:0-13067 GCF_056800975.1 Acutalibacter sp. | reverse complement strand
ACGACCTGGCCAACCTGGTCACCCTGCTGCTGGGCATCACCATCTCCTTCTCTATGCAGGCCCATCGATTTGTAACAGTAGATACCCTGATGATCATGGGCCTGGGCCTGTTCGCCTTTGTGTTTGACACCATTGGCGGAGTGCTGTTTGCCAAGGTGCTGAACCTGTTTACCAAGGAGAAGATCAACCCCATGATCGGCGCGGCAGGGATCTCGGCCTTTCCTATGTCTGCCCGGGTGGTGGAGAAAATGGGCATTGCCGAGGACAACCAGAACCATCTGCTCATGCACGCGGTAGGGGCCAATGTGTCCGGCCAGATCGCCTCGGCAGTCGCCGGCGGTATTGTGCTGGGATTCTTTATGTGAGGAAGGAGAGAACCCTGTAATGTGGAATCATTTTTTGAACGCCAGCATTGGCATCATCGGTGGCGCGGACGGGCCCACGACAATCTATGTCTCCCCAGAGGCCGCGGCCAGAATGGAGGACATCAACCAGGCCGTGCGCATGATGGGCAACGGCATGCTGGGCATTTTTGTGGTCATCGGGCTGATTGCGGTTGTGGTTACGCTGCTGGGACGCCTGGGGAACCGGAAGCCATAATGAAAGGAAAGCGCGGGTGAGGAGTGCCCGCGCTTTTTCTTTTCCTCCCCCAAAGACCGGCAGCCCCCCTGACGCTGTATGCTGTGTCCCCAAAGCTCCCCCACCAATGTCTTTGAAAAATTTCACTTGACAAATACCCCACCTGGGTATATAATACAAATACCCCACCTGGGTATTTCAGCCCTAGAGTTTTAGAAAAGGAGGCCCGCCATGTGCGATAGCTGCCACAAAACCAGAGAACGTTCTCAAGAGGAATACCGCCAGCTGTGCAACCGGCTCAGCCGCATTGAGGGACAAATCCGAGGCATTCGGGGCATGCTGGAAAAGGAGGCCTACTGTATTGACATCCTTGCCCAGACCGCAGCCGCCAACGCCGCCCTCAACGCCTTTTCCCGGGAGCTGCTGGCCCAGCACCTGCGCACCTGCGTGGCCCGTGACCTGCAGGCTGGTAACGACGGCACGGTGGATGAGCTGGTCAACGCTTTGCAGAAGCTGATGAAATGACCCGGCCAAGGGTCAGAAGCATATTGCAAAGGCTCCCCCTCTGCCCAGCCAGTCCCCACAACGCAAAACAGTCCCTATCGCCAACACCTCTGCGCACCAGGGCAGGGCCGCTCCCCACACCAAAACAAAAGGTGAATGAAGAAAACGTTTCAGCTTCGTGGTAGGGGTTCGTGCCCTGTACCAACGCAAAAGGCGGATTAAGAAAACGTTCCAGCTTCATGGTGGGGGTTTGCGCCCTGTACCAACGCAAAAGGCGGATTAAAAAAAACGTTTCAGCTTCGTGGTAGGGGTTTGCTCCCTGCACCAACGCAAAAGGCGGATTAAAAAAACGTTTCAGCTTCGTGGTAGGGGTTTGCGCCCTGTGCCAACGCAAAAGGCGGATTAAAAAACGTTTCAGCTTCGTGGTGGGGGTTTGCGCCCTGCACCAACGCAAAAGGCGGATTAAAAAAACGTTTCAGCTTCGTGGTGGGGGTTTGCGCCCTGCACCAACATGAAAGGCGGATTAAAAAAATGGAACAATATAATGTGACGGGTATGACCTGTGCTGCTTGTAGCGCCCGGGTGGAAAAGGCTGTGTCTAAGCTGCCTGGGGTCACCGGGTGCTCGGTGAGCCTGCTCACCAACTCCATGGGGGTGGAGGGCTCTGCCGCCCCTGCCGACATCGTGGCCGCTGTGGAGGCCGCCGGATATGGGGCTGCGCCCAAGTCTGCCAGCCAGACCGCTGCTCCCGCCCCCTCTCCCTCAGAGCTGGAGGATACGGAGTCCCCCCGACTGAAAAAACGCCTGCTCTGGTCCCTGGGCTTTTTGCTGGCGCTCATGTACTTCTCCATGGGCCACATGATGTGGGGCTGGCCTGTGCCTGACTTTCTGGCCCATAACCACATCGCCATGGGGTTGATTCAGCTGCTGCTGACAGCGGCCATTATGGTGATCAACCAACGCTTCTTTGTCAGCGGCTTCAAAAGCCTCTGGCACCGGGCCCCTAATATGGACACCCTGGTGGCGCTGGGCGCCGCAGCCGCTTTTGTCTACAGCACCTACGCCCTGTTCGCCATGACAGACGCACAGCTGCGGGGAGACACCGCCGCTGTGATGGACTTCATGATGGAGCTGTATTTTGAGTCGGCCGGCATGATTCTGACCCTGATCACCCTGGGCAAAATGCTGGAAGCCCGCTCCAAGGGCCGCACCACCGACGCTCTGCGCAGTCTGATGGACCTGGCCCCCAAAACCGCCACCCTGCTCCGGGAGGGCCAGGAGGTCTCTGTGCCCGTAGATCAGGTAGTCCCTGGGGACATTTTCACCCTGCGGCCTGGGGAGAGCGTTCCTGTCGATGGGGTAATTTTAGAGGGGGCCAGCGCAGTGGACGAGAGCGCCCTTACCGGCGAGAGCGTGCCTGTGGATAAGGGGCCCGGCGATCTGGTCTCGGCGGCGACCCTGAACCGCTCGGGCTACCTGCAATGCCGGGCCAGCCGGGTGGGGCAGGACACTACCCTCTCCCAGATCATTAAAATGGTCAGCGACGCGGCAGCTACCAAGGCCCCCATTGCCAAGGTGGCTGACAAGGTCTCGGGAGTCTTCGTGCCTGTGGTCATTCTCATTGCCCTGGTGACAGCGGCGGTGTGGCTGCTGCTGGGCCAAAGCGCGGGCTTTGCTTTGGCAAGAGGCATCTCAGTGCTGGTGATCAGCTGCCCCTGCGCCCTGGGACTGGCCACGCCTGTGGCTATTATGGTGGGCAGCGGCCTGGGAGCCAAAAACGGCATTCTCTTTAAGACAGCCCTTTCTCTGGAAGCCGCTGGCCGCACCGAGATCGTAGCCCTGGACAAAACAGGCACCATCACCAGCGGCCAGCCCAAGGTGACTGATATCTACCCCAACGCCGGACTGGGAGAGGAGGAACTGCTGGCTCTGGCCGCTGCTTTGGAGTCCCCCTCAGAGCACCCCCTTGCCGCCGCCATTGTGGAGGAGGCCGGAAACCGGGGTTTGTCTGTCCCTCAGGTGCAGGATTTCGCTGCGATTCACGGCAGAGGCGTTCGGGGACAGGTGGAGGAAAGCATCCTTCTGGGCGGAAACCGGCAGATGCTGGAAGAAGCCGGGATCGACCCCTCCCCCCTGCTCTCCCGGGCCGAATCCCTGGCCGGAGAGGGTAAGACCCCTATGTTCTTTGCCGACCAGGCCGGAAAGCTGCTGGGCCTTATTGCCGTAGCGGACACAGTGAAGGAGGACAGCCCCGGGGCCATCCGGGAGCTGCAGGGCATGGGCCTGCGGGTGGTAATGCTCACCGGCGACAACGAGCGCACCGCCAGGGCCATCGGTAAAACAGCAGGGGTCGACGAGGTCATTGCGGGGGTGCTGCCTGACGGCAAGGAGAGCGTCGTCCGACAGCTGAAGGAGCAGGGCCGGGTGGCTATGGTGGGCGACGGCATTAACGACGCTCCGGCCCTCACCCGGGCAGACACCGGCATTGCCATTGGCGCGGGCACCGACGTGGCCATTGACGCGGCAGACATCGTGCTTATGCACAGCCGCCTGTCCGACGTGCCCGCCGCCATCCGGCTCAGCCGGGCCACCCTGCGGAACATTCACCAGAACCTGTTCTGGGCGTTCTTCTACAACACCATTGGCATTCCCCTGGCGGCGGGGCTGTTCATCCCTCTGGGGCTGACTCTGAACCCCATGTTCGGGGCAGCGGCCATGAGCCTTTCCAGCTTCTGCGTGGTGAGCAACGCCCTGCGGCTGAACCTGTTCCGTCTGCGGGACCCCCGGCACGACCATAAGCGCAGAAGCAAACACAGTCAACACAACACAAAGGAGGAAACTGTTATGACAAAAACCCTGAAAATTGAAGGCATGATGTGCGGCCACTGCGAGGCCCGGGTGAAAAAGGCCCTTGAGGCCCTCCCCCAGGTGGAGAGCGCCCAGGTGAGCCATGAGAGCGGCACAGCGGTAGTCACCCTCAGCGGCGAAATTGCCGGCAGCGAGCTGAAGGCCGCTGTAGAGGCTCAGGACTACACCGTGACTGCGGTGGAATAAGCAAAAAGCCAAAAGCTCCCCGGGGACTCTCTCAAGAGCCCTTCCGGGGAGCTTTTTCTTGCAGTTTTTGTCGATTTATGCTATCATATACTTGCTTGCCACCCCTCCAATCCGGCAGCGGAAGGGAGGTGGAGCATTTGGAGTACATTGTTACTTCTATTCTGTCCGTTGCAGCAGGTGTCGCTACATATTACATCTGCAAGTGGATTGATAAGAAGCTTGGAGACAAGTAAGCAATAAAGGATCCCCGGAGACGAACCCTCTCCGGGGATCCTTTTTGGTGGAGCATAGGAACATTGTTACTTCGAGTGCATTATACCATAGCCGCTGAAAAAATGCAAGCAAAACTTTCCCCGGAGAGGCTCCTCTCCGGGGAAAGTTTTTGGAGGGGCACAGGAGCATAACCGCTTCCCGCGCATGACGCCACAGCTGTTCAGAAATGGCAAGGGTCAAAGCCCCCCGAAAGCCCAGAGGCCTCCGGGACAGGTCAGCCCGGCAGGGAGGCCGCCTCAGAATGCCGGCCGGAACGCCCAGAGGCCCCTCTCAACGCCCGCAGCCGCAGCCCCCATCCGGCTGGTCTCCGGCACGGGGCGGGAAGAACTCATTGAGCGGGAAGTCGATGCGCCGGAACAGCTCGCAAGGGTTGTCGGAGGAGGTAACGCACTCCTTCTCCGGCACGCAGAAGTCGTAGGCGGGAATCAGCATCTGCACGCTGCGCACAATCTGCACAATGGTGAACAGGCCAATGGTCACATAGACATTGTTGCGCTGGGGCGAGGGGTCCAGCTCGCCCCCATAACGCTGGCAGATACAGTCTGGAATGCGGCAGTAGGGCTCGCTGCGGCAGGGCCCGCCGCACAGCTTGGCGGAAAGAGCCACCGGCTCCGCCACCTGCACCGTGGCCTTGGGCAGCGCCCGCTCTCCCCCGGAAAGGTCCGGCTCCTCTGGGCACTGGCCAGAGGAGAACAGCTTCACGCTGCCCTCGCTGCCATAGAGCACCACCTTTTTGTTGAACACCGACACGCCGCTCACCGGCACCGGGCAGGCGGCGGGCCCGCCGAACAGCTCCACTGTCACGTCAAAGAAGAATGTCATGTCCACCGAATAAAAGCCCTTGTTAAACGGAATGGGTTGCAGGTCAATGTAAACGGTGATCACGCTCACATCCTTCATGCGCACATTGGTGGCCCCGTCAATCATGGGCTGCCGCGCGGCGGGGAACAGCACGCGGATGTCCTCAACACAGTCCTTGTCGCTGCAGGAGTCGTATATCCTCATGGCGTCAATGCAGACTGTCTCGTTGAAGCAATCCCGGCTGGCGGGCATACCTTCGTTTTCCGGCATACTATCTCCTCCTTTGGGGTTCTTATTCCATACTATGAAGGGGGAGAAAATGTGTGAGGGCCCGGCGCGGGGTTCAGTTCCCGTCTTCCAGGCCGAATTTCAGCAGTTGATAGGGCTCAACCTCCAATACTGTAGCTATATCAAACAGCAGCGTCAGCGAAAGACCTCTGTCCATATTGGGCGCTTCAATAGCTCCCATATGCTGTCGACTGATCCCTACGGCTTCCGCAAGCTGCTCCTGGGTTATATTCTTCCTGCGGCGGTAATAGCTGATGGCAAAACTCAGGTCCCGCATCCGCTCCCAGCTATTCCGATATTTTGACATGCAATCACCTCAGTAACAGTTTACCCATGAGATGAAAAATTCTAAACGACATTTCACACGACTCTTGACGTGTTACAAACGTTAATGTATAATAAACACACAACAAAAATCGTGAGGTGTACAATATGACGGATTTCTCCAAAGCCCTGGGAAGTATGCTGCGCAACCTGCGTCTGGCCAGAGGTTTCTCTCAGCTCTCTGTGGCCGCCCAGCTGAACGTCACCCGCTCAACCTATGCTGTTTACGGGGCTGGCCGCTCTCTGCCCGACGTGGAACAGCTGAGGACCCTGGCCGAGCTCTTTGCCATCTCCCCCGCCGCTTTCTTCTACCCGGAAAAGCACGTCCCCATCCCCATCACCCGCCAGCGGGTCAGCAACGGGCCCGCAAACCCGGTTTAAATTTCTTCGCCTGCAAAGCACAAAAAGTTCTATATAGAACTTGACAAATCTAGTTCTATATGGTACTATCTGTTGGAAGGGAGGTCAAACCCATCGAAACAAGAACAGGCTTCCTCATCTCACAAATCAAACAGGTGCAGGGGCGGGTGTTTCAAAGGCTGCTGGCCGCCAGCGGCGTCGAGGCCTTCAACGGCCCCCAGGGGCGCATTCTCTATGTGCTCTGGCAAGAGGACGGGGTGCCCATTGCCCGGCTGGTCCAAAAAACCGGCCTGGCAAAAAACACCCTCACCGCCATGCTGGCCCGCATGGCGGACAGCGGCCTAGTTGTCCGCCGCCCTGCCCAGGTAGACCGGCGGCAGGTGCTCATCCACCTGACAGACGCGGCCCGGGACCTGGAAGAGCCCTATGAGCGGGTGTCCCAGCAGATGAACCGGCTGTTTTATCAGGGCATGGCCCAAGAGGACGCCGCACGGCTGGACAGTCTGCTGGACCAAGTGCTGGCTAACCTGGAAAACTGTGAGAAAGAGCTGAAAAAGCCAAAGGCGAAGAAAAAATCGGAAGGAGAATGACCATGGCAAAAATCAAAGGCGAGCTCGGCAACGACTTCTGCCCCCAAGCCTTTTACCTGTACGGCAACTATGAAGAGGACGGTACACCTCACTTCGGCCTCTTCTGCTGGTTCGGCTGGTGCTGGCTGGGAGAGGACGAGGGTCGGCTGGGGGTTATGGCCTGCATCGGCGAGGAGAAAATGACCAAGGACCTGATTCGCAAAACCGGCATGTTCTCCGCCAACCTGGTGAACGAGGCCCTTCTCCCCCTGGCAGACTATTACGGCAACACCTCCGGCCGGGAGAACCCGGATAAAATGCGGCGTCTGCCCACTGTGGAGGAGGGGCAGGCGCTGCATGTGCCCACCATTGCCGAGAGCCCGGTGAGCTTGGAGCTGAAGGTTGTAAAGGAAGAAAACTTGTCAAAAGCCCGGCTTCCTACAACAGAGCAGGGCTACAGCACCCTATTCCTGTGCGAAGTGGTAAACGTGACCATAGACCAGCGGCTCACCGACAAGTCAGTGGACTTTACAGAGCGTCTGAGGCTGGCTGCGCCGGTCATCTCCACCGGCGAGTGCCACTATTCCAACCTGTTCGGGCAGACATTGGGGCTGTGGGGGCAAATGGACGGGCAGAAATGACCCCTTGTTTCCCCTTGACGCCTCCCCGGGCCAGTGGTATCATAGACATAGTGTGTTTACTATACCACTCCACCAACCACAACGGAGGCGATCCAATGAGCAGAATCTACACATCCGCTGAACAGCTGATCGGCCGCACGCCCCTTTTGGAGCTGTGCCGTCTGGAAAAGAAACTGGGCTTAACCGCCCACCTCATGGCGAAAATCGAGAGCCTCAACCCCGCGGGCAGCGTGAAAGACCGGGTAGCCAAGGCAATGCTGGATGACGGCGAGCGCCGGGGACTGCTGGGGCCGGGCTCCGTCATCATCGAGCCCACCTCGGGCAACACCGGCATCGGCCTTTGCAGCGTAGGAGCCGCCCGGGGCTACCGGGTCATCATCGTCATGCCAGACACCATGAGCATGGAACGCCGCCTGCTGATGCAGGCCTACGGCGCAGAGCTGGTGCTCTCTGACGGAGAGCTGGGCATGAGCGGCGCCATCGCCAAAGCCAAGGAGCTGGCGCAGCGCATACCCAACAGCTTTATTCCCAGTCAGTTTGACAACCCTGCCAATCCCGCCGCCCATTTTGACTCCACAGGCCCGGAGATTTGGGAGGACGCCGATGGTCAGGTGGACATTTTTGTGGCAGGCGCCGGCACTGGCGGCACCATCACCGGGGTGGGGAAATTCCTGAAAAGCAAGAACCCCGCTATCCAGACCGTGGCGGTGGAGCCAGCCGCCTCCCCAGTGCTGGGGGGCGGCGCACCTGGCCCCCACCAGATACAGGGGATCGGCGCAGGATTTGTCCCATCCGTGCTGGACGCTGGCATCATCGACCAGGTCATCCCCGTAACAGACGACGATGCCTTTGCCATGGGCCGGGCCCTGGGGCGGACCGAGGGAATTCTGGCGGGCATCTCCGCTGGAGCGGCTCTGTGGGCTGCGGCCCAGCTGGCCCGGGAGACAGTCAACCAGGGCAAAAACATCGTCGTTCTCCTGCCTGACGGCGGCGACCGCTATCTCTCCACCTCCATGTTTGTTGTCGACGAGATGTAAAGCATATTTACTTGTCATTCCAGACATGCTGTCAATCACCTCACAATCTGTAAAGCTATCCACTTAACATCATATTGTACAATCCTCATGTCGAAATATAGTAAAACAACCTATATTTTCAATTAGGTCTGGTATTATCCGCGAAAGTATGCTACAATAGGCTGTGGGCTATGCCCTGCGGCCTATTTTTCATTTTGATATGGAGAGCCCCACCCCGCGCCGCCTTGATTTCCCCTCAGGAGTGTGAAGCCAATGGTTTATTTCCCCCTTGTTTTCTCTGCGTGTACGGTCTGTTCGTCAGTCTTTTGCGGGACCGCTACCGCATCTGGACGACTCTGGCGGTGATGACCGGGACCTATCTCCTGTCCCTGCTCCTGTCCTCCTTGCTCAAGGACAAGGCCGGCGGGCCGGATCCTGCCTGGCAGGTTCCCTGCGCGGCTGGAATTTCGCTGTTTCTGGGAGCCTCTTTTTTCCTTCACAGCAATAATCTGTTGCAAAAGCTGTTTGTCGCCATTCTCTCCCTGGCCAATTTTGCCTACTGCCTGCTGTTTATCCCCCTGTTTTTGGGGGCAATGCCCTTTTCTACCACTGGGGCCTTGGGCGGGACGGTGTCCATTTTGGCCATGCTGCTGGTCTATCTGGTGACAGGCCTTTGCCTTTACAGGCCGCTTCAGCGGTTCAGCGAACGGGGCCCCTCTGTTTTTCTGGGGGGGATGCTGGTGCTCATGGGCTTTCATTATCTGCTGTGCCTGGGCAAACTGGACGCCCTGTTTGGTGTGCGCACTCCCACCCGCCGGCTTCTTCTGGCCACGGGCTTTTATTGTATTTTGATTTTCTGCTTTCGCAGCGTCTACCAGGCCGGCCGCTGGCAGGCCCGGAACGCCCGGGACGCTATGCGGGACCGTATGCTGGAAATGGAGTCTGGCGACTTCGTGGACATGATGGCCGCTGTGCGGGAGGTCCGCGCGGCCCAGAAATCCGGGGAATATGCCCTTGACACGGTGCTGGAGCTGCTGCGGGACCAGCAGCCGGAGAAGGTGCCCGTGTACATCAACATGGTAAGGCGAAACACCCAGCACAACCCCATTCTGTTCCGCTATCATGAAAACCCCTATCTCAACGCCGTAATTGCCACTAAGGCCGCATTCGCCACCCAGAATCAGATTGACTTTGAGTGCAATGCCCAGGACGCGGAGTGCCCCTTGAAAACCGCTGAGCTGTGCGTCATGGTCAACGAGCTGCTCACCCGGGCCTGCTTTGACGCCGCCGCCTTTGAGGGTCAACGCCGCCTGCGGTTCACTGCCATTCCCGCTGAGGACAGCCTGCGTTTAGAGGCCGTCTACTCCGGCGCGCTGCCGGACAAGCCCCGCTTCTCCCTCTCCGGCAAAAAGCTCACAGACCTGTTTGCCTGGCTGTTTGACGACACGCCCCAGGAGAAGTCTGAGCTTCAGGGTCTGGACAGCACGGCGGAGATCGTGCTTGCCCACAGCGGCAGCCTGACTGTCTCCGGCACCGGCTCTGAGGTCATTCTCCGGGCCCTGCTGCGTTTCTGACAATGAAAAGGGATATGCCTTGACAGAAAGGTATATCCCTTTACAGTGTAGATTGCTTTTATTATACTACAAGGAGAGATTCCCATGAAAATGACCACTGTTCCCCCACCGGTTCTTCAGGCCTTTGGCCTGGACCCCGCCTCCTCTTTGGAGAACATTCCCGGCGGCCACATCAACGACACCTTCCTGGCAGCAGGTCAATGGGTCCTGCAGCGCATCAACCACTTTGTGTTCCCCCACCCGGAGCACATTATGGAAAACATGGTGGGCGTCACCCAATTCCTCCGGGAGAAGGTCCTGGCCCGAGGCGGCAACCCGGACCGGGAGCTTTTGCAGGTAGTCTCCACCACCACCGGCGCCCCTTTCTATCATGACGAGCAGGGCAACTACTGGCGTTGTACCCGCTATATTGACTCTGCTGCCTCCTATGAGACTCCCGACAGCCCTGCCATGCTTCAGGAGGCAGGCCGGGCCTTTGGGGACTTTCAGGCCATGCTCAGCGACTATCCTGCGGACAGCCTCCATGAAATCATTCCCGATTTTCACAACACGCCGGTGCGGCTTCGCCAGTTAGAGGAGGCTGTCGCCGCTGATGCCAAGGGCCGTCTTGCCCAGGTGCAGGCTGAGCTGGACTTTGCCCTGAGCCGCCGGGAGCACGCGGGGCTGCTCACCAGTCTGCTGGCCCAGGGGAAGCTCCCCCTGCGGGTCACCCATAATGACACGAAAATGAGCAATATTCTCTTTGACCAGGCCACCAGCCAGGCAGTCTGCGTAATCGACCTGGACACAGTGATGCCCGGCCTCACTGCCTACGACTTCGGCGACTCCATCCGCGCCGGCGCTTCTACCGCCGCCGAGGCTGAGACTGACCTGAGCAAGGTAAAATTCGACCTGCAACTGTTCCAGGCTTACACCCGGGGCTTCCTCTCTGCTGCCGGGGCCGCTCTGACAAGCACAGAACTTGACACCCTTCCGGATGGAGCCTGGACCATGACCTATGAGGTAGGCGTGCGCTTTTTGACCGACTACCTGAACGGAGACGTGTACTTCCGCACCTCCCACCCCCAGCAGAATCTGGACCGGGCCCGGAACCAGTTCCACCTGGTGAAGCAGATGGAGGAGTGCCGCATCGTCCGGGAGGCAGCCGGAGTATAAGGCTCCCTGCCTTAACACACTGGGCACATCTCCTTCTTACCACTTATACTGCTGTCCTTTCCGGCCTGCTTCTCTGGTCGCTGTGTGGGGTGTCCATCCCCATAGAGCAGGGCCCCATTTTCTTCAAGACTGCTGTCTACTTGGTTTACTTTACCTCGCTGGCAATCTGGTCTGGCACTGTGGCTGGCGGTGTGGCCGGGCCTGCTGGCTGACAGGCAGCCCCGTCGACGCTTCTGGTTTCCTCTTTTCCCCCTCTGCCTCCACTGTCTTCTGGACCCCATACCTCCGGCAGCTTCCTTTTTGAGCCTCTGCTCCCCCTGCCCTACCGTGCCCTCTGGGTGGCAAGCCTTTTCCCTTGCGGCTCGATCCTGCTGACAAGCGCGTGGCTTTTCCAAGGAAAAGCTGTTAAGTAACCTTCTTTTCTATAAAGCAAAAGGCCTTCCCAGCCGGGAAGGCCTTTCCTTTTCTCTTTTCCGGGCTTTGCCTCTGTCAAAAATAGCGTCAGCCTCGGTCCGTCTCACGAAAGACGGCATATCTCCAAACCGAACGAACTGACATAAATAGAATACGCGGATTATAAACCAGCTTTTTACCGGCTTCCAGGGAAAAAGCACAGATGACAGCACAAATCTGCCGATAAGCCACCTGCGAACACGATAAGAACACGCCCTAACGGCCACTGCGACGGCCCCTGTCAGACATAACCGGGTAACCCGCTATTACAATAAGACAAGCTTACACCTTCTCCACGCCGAAACTGGTGGCCTCCCCGTTCACATCCCACTGGGCTGTATAGCCTCCCAGCTGGCCGCAGACGCAGTCCTCTCCCAGCACCCCGGACAGAATCTCCTCCCGGTGCTTCTGCAGAATGGCCTCCACCTTCTCGCTGCCCTGGTGGTACACCCGGATGTGGTCTGTTACATAGAAGCCCGCATCCTTGCGCATAGACTGCAGCTTGCTAACAATCTCCCGGACAAAGCCCTCCTCAACCAGCTCCTCTGTCAGGGCCGTGTCCAGCACCACAGTCAAGCCCCGGTCAGAGGCAGAGGTATACCCCTCCTTCTGGGTGGTCTCAATCAGCAGCTCCTCCGGCGTCAGGTCAATGGCTCCCTCAGGCAAGGAAAGGTGCATAACCCCATCCTTGTCAAGCTCTCTTTTGGCAGCGGAGCCGTCCAGCTGCTGCAAAGCCTGACGAATCGCCCCCAGCTGCTTGCCATACTTCTGGCCCAGCAGCCGCAGCTGGGGCTTGAAGCTGTAGGCCGTAAACTCCGACATATCCTCAAGGAAAGCAATCTCCTTTACATTCAGCTCCTGCCGGATGATATCCTGATACAGCTCGCCCAGACCGGCGTTCGCGTCTGTGCACAGGCGGCTCAGGGGCTGGCGGTTTTTCAGGCTGGCCTGGTTCCGGGCAGCCCGGCCCAGGGCAACGATCTTCAGCACCTCGTCCATATCCTGTTCCAGCTTTTTGTCCATCATACTCTCATCGCACACCGGGAACTGGCAAAGATGCACGCTCTCCGGTGCGCTGCTGTCCACCGAGCATACCAGATTGCGGTAAATCTCCTCGCTCATAAAGGGAGCCATAGGGGCCAGCAGCTTGGCTACTGTCACAAGGGCAGTATAAAGGGTCATATAGGCCGCAGTCTTGTCGCTGGCCTCCCCCTGCACCCAGTAGCGCTCCCGGCTGCGGCGGACATACCAGTTAGAGAGCTCGTCCACAAAATCCTGCAGCACCCGGGCGGTCTCCGGCACATGGTACTGAGAGAGCTGAGCGTCCACCTCCTGCACAGTGCTGTTCAGCCGGGACAGCAGCCAGCGGTCCATAACCGTCAGGGCGCAGTCCTCTAATTTGTACTGGGTGGGGTCAAAGCTGTCAATATTCGCATAAAGAACAAAGAACGCATAGGTGTTCCAAAGAGTGGAGAA
>NZ_JBQISV010000061.1:0-13074 GCF_056800975.1 Acutalibacter sp. | reverse complement strand
CCAACCAGGCCGCTCGCCGTCTTGCTCCGCAAGCCGCAGAAGCTTTGCTTCGCAAACCTTCCGCACCCGCGCAAAGACCGCGCGTCCGCGCTCGCTAAGCCTCCCATCTCACCCAAAAGGCCTCTCCTCTGTCAACGCCCCCAGGTCCTCCGTGTCAAACCCCTGAATCAGCCGGCAGGCCCGCTCCACCGCCTCCTCATACAGCTCATAAAAGCTCCGCTCACTGGTCCGGCCCTCCCATTCCCAGGCCGCGTGTCCGTCATTGGCAAAGTCCGGCTCCGGGTCCTCGGTCATGGGCACCAGATGAGAGGTAACATACCCCGGCTTCCCCCTCTCCAGCCGCTGAAACACCTGCCGCTTCAGCCCCGTCCGGTCCGTGCAGGCGGCAAAAATAAATCTCGCGTCCTTGGTGGCCTGATACAACTCCGCCTCCTCCACGTCCGTGCCATATACCGTAAACAGCACCTCCCGGTACAAACACGCAATCTTCCTCTGCACCCCCTCGTTTTTCGGGAAGCACTCCGTCAGCTTCACCTCGCTGGGCAGCTTCCCAGACCTCCACCGCAGCACAATAGCGTCCAACGCCGCCTCAATCTCACAGTGCATGGTAGAGGCATTCTCCCAGGGCCGCTCCTCAGCCAGCTGCCGGGCCCGGGCATTTACATAGGGGTGGGCGGCCGAGTCCAGGGCATAGTGGCACAAAAAGCCCATGACATAAGACCGGTAGGCCCCGTCCTCATGCCGGCGGAGAAACTCCCGCATGGCCGACAGGGTGAGGGAGGGCTGAGTCCTGTGCAGGGCCGAGCCATACTCCTGCAGCGAGCGCAGCTCCTTGCGGGCAGCGGCCTGCAAATACCGGTGGCAGAACAAAAAGTCCGGCCCCTGAGCGCCCCAGGCATAGGCGTAAAGGTCAGCCCCCGGCTGGGGCAGACGCTTCATCACATCAAAAATAAATTGTCGGTGAGTCAAACAGGCTGGCATAACGCCGCCTCCTTTCCATATTGTCAGACACCATTGTCAGACACCGCCGCCCAAAGCCCCCCCTGGCCCTCGCGCGGGCTTTTCTTAATACCTTTTCCGGCACAGCGTACCAAACCGCAATACCATACACAGCCCGACTGGCCGCGCCCCATACCAATCCAACGAAAAATAAACTACGCAGCCCGCACACCATCCCTGCACGACGCTGCCATAAAAATCACGAGAACAGCAGATACCAACTCAACAGAGGAGAGGGAAGAGGCCAAAGCCGCCTCACCCCCCAGCCGCCTCACTCACCTCATCCAGATATCCCCGGGAAGCCTCCTCCGCCCAGGAAAAACCCAAAAGCATATCCTCCGGCAAAGGAGAGACAAACCACCGCCGAACCCCCAACGCCCGGCAGCAGAGCCCCAGAGTGCAGCAGTGCAGGGCCTGCCGGCCCATCCGCTCCCGACTGCCCCCATAAAGATCATCTCCGGCCAGCGGGCGCCCCAAATACGCCATATGCGCCCGAATCTGATGGGTGCGCCCCGTTTCCAGCCTGAGAGCCAGCAGGGTGTGGCCGTCCCCCCGGGCCAAGGCCCGCCAGTGGGTGAGAGCCGGCTGGCCTCCTGCCGCCCCGCAGGCCCGGCGAATTTTGCTCCCCTCCGCCAGCCCAATGGGCGCGTCCACCGAGCCCTCCCCCCAAAGCTCCCCCTGGCACACAGCCAGATAGGTCTTCCGCAGCTCCGCTCCTGCCGCCGCCCGGTGCCTGGCCAAAGCCAGCAGTCCGCTGGTGTCCTTGTCCAGCCGGTACAGGGGCCGGACCCGGCACACCAGGCCGCTGCCGGCATACCAGCCGCTAAGGGCGGAGTAAACGCTGTCCCGGTCATGCCCGGGCGAGGGATGCACCGGCATACCCGGGGGCTTCTGCATGATCAGATAGTCCTCATCCTCATACACAATAGGGAAGGGGAGGCCGGCGTCCCCGGCAGGCGGGGGGAGCGCCTCCCGCAGCCTCAGCTCCAGCCGGTCCCCGGGGCACAGCCCGGCATTGGCATGACAGGGTATCCCGTTGACCCGGATGCCCCCCTCATACTTCACCTCAGCCAGAGTCCTGGCCGAGAGCCCCAGCTCCCGGCGGACAAAAAGGCTCACCGGCCCTCCGGCCCAGTGCTCCGGAACGTCATAGGCCAGCGTCCGCATCAGCTCTCCCGCCGGACCAGGCTCAGTGTGAGCTCCCGCAGAAACTCCGTGTTCCTGGGAAAAGCCCCCAGGGCGTCCAAGGCCTCCTGGGTATATTTTTCCACCAGCTCCTGGGCCGCGTCCGCCCCCAGCAGGGTGACATAGTTCCGCTTCTGATGGGCCGAGTCCATACCCGTGTTTTTCCCCAGCTTCTCCGGGTCTCCCAAAGCGTCCAGCACATCGTCCCGAATCTGAAAGGCCAGCCCCAGGGCCTGCCCATACCGGGCCGCGGCCGTCAGCCTTTTCTTACCCGTGCGGGTGTGGGTGGGGGTGGCCCCGGCATAGCAGCCCATCAGGCAGGCCGCCTCAATCAGAGCCGAGGTCTTGCCCCGGTCCATCTGCTCCAGCAGACTGGCCGTCACCTCTCCGCCGTCCGCAGTCAGGTCCACGCACTGTCCCCCCACCATGCCCCGGTAGCCGGCGCAGCGGGCCAGGGTGCGCACAGCCAAAAAGTCATGAACCACATTAGGGCACCGCGATATCGTCTCAAAGGCCAGGGTAAGCAGTCCGTCCCCGGCCAGCAAAGCCATAGCCTCCCCATACACCTTGTGACAGGCGGCGCGCCCCCGGCGCAGGTCGTCGTCGTCCATACAGGGCAGGTCGTCGTGAATCAGCGAGTAGGTGTGCACCATCTCCACCGCGCAGGCATAATACAGGCCCTGCTGCCACTCTCTGCCGCACAGGGCGCAAAAGGCCAGCACCAGCATGGGGCGCAGCCGCTTGCCCCCGGCCAGCAGACTGTAGCGCATGGCCTCCGTCACCCGGGCGGCAGGGCCGTCCTGCTCCGGGGGAGGCAGCAGCTTTTCCAGCAGCTCCTCCACCGCTTCCCGGTAGGTCTCGCAGAGCTCCGCCATGCTGGCCGCTCCTTCTGTCCGTTCCGTCATTCCAATTCCTCCTCAGGCCGCAGAACGGCCAGTTCTTTTACCTTCAGCTCCGCCCGGTCCAGGGTGTTATAGCACAGGGCCGAGAGCTTCGCCCCCTCCTCAAACAGGCTCATGGCCTCCTCCAAGGGGGCCTCGCCGCTTTCCAGCCGGTCGGTAATCTCCTGCAACCGAGCCATCGCGTTCTCAAAATTCAACTTTTTTGCGGGCATACGCTGACATCCTCTCAATCTCAATTTCAATAGACCTCTCGCAAAACAGACGCCTTTACGCAAATTGCGCGGTCAAGGGGCGTCAGGCCCCTTGCGGGGTTTGGGGCGGAGCCCCAAGGTCTTGCCGCAGGGCGCGCTCTTTGCGCCCGAAGGCCTTTCATTACCCAATATATTGATTTTCGCAAGAGGTCAAATATAAAAACCCATACAAGCTCTAACCAATGCAAGGCCCAGAGCCTGCCTAAAAACTCCCAAACACACTCTGCCTTAACCAGAAACAGTGCTTTCCACATCAAAAACCCCGAAAAGACAACACCCCTCCTGCCGTTTTCTCCCAGCCCCCCTCGCGCCTGTCCAAAAGCCTAGCATTTCTCCGACTTTCAAACACACTCTAAAGCAGCCTGGCCTGCCGCCTGCCCTTCTCCGCCTGCAGAGTAACCTCCTCCCCCTCAGGCAGAGCGTCCAGGTCCCGCACCGCCGCGCCGTCCCGGTAGATCACGCCATAGCCTCTGGCCAGCACCTTCAGGGGGCTCAGGGCGTCCAGCCTCCCCGCCAGCAGAGAGAGCCTCTGCCGGTCCCCGTCCACCCGGCTCTGGGCCAGCAGCCCCAGCCGTTCTGTCATACTGTCCAGTATTTCCCGGCGGCGGCGGGTATACTCCCGGGGCTGGCTCAGGGGCGAGCGTTGAAGCAGCAGGTCCGTCCGCTGCCGCAGCTGCCCAATCACCTGCAAAGCCTTGCCGCAAAAATACTGGTGATAGGCCTCCAGGTTTTCCAGCTGAGCCTCCAGCTCCGGGGTACACAGCTCCGCGGCCGCGCTGGGGGTGGGAGCCCGCAGGTCGGCAGCAAAGTCGCATATGGTAAAATCCGTCTCATGCCCCACTGCCGACACCACCGGAATCTGCGACCAGGCCACGGTCCGGGCCAGACTCTCATTGTTAAAGGCCCACAGGTCCTCCATAGAGCCCCCGCCCCGGCCAATAATGATCACATCGCAGGCCCGGGCGTGGTTCAGCTTTTCCACCGCCAGAATCAGCTGGGGCACCGCCGCGTCTCCCTGCACCTGCACCGGGCAGAAAACCACCTCCGCCACAGGCCAACGCCTGCCCAGAATCTGCAAAATGTCCTGCACCGCCGCCCCGGTGGGGGAGGTGACCACCCCAATGCGCATGGGCCAAGAGGGCAGAGGACGCTTGCGCTCCGGGTCAAACAGCCCCTCTCCGGCCAGCCTTTCCTTCAGCTGGTCAAAGGCCAAAGCCAGAGCCCCCACTCCGTCGGGCTGCATGGTCTCGGCATAAAGCTGATACTGGCCGCTGGGCTCATACACCGACACCCGCCCCCGAATGATCACCTTCATGCCATCCTGGGGGGTGAAGGCCAGCCGCCGGGCTGCAGCCGCAAACATCACCGACTTCAGCACCGATTGAGAATCCTTCAGCGAAAAATACATATGCCCCGACCGGCTGTTCTGGGTAAAGTTGGAGATTTCGCCGGTAATCGTAATATCCGCCAGCCGCCCGTCGCCCTCAATCAAAGAGCGCAGAAAGCGGTTGACCTGTGTGACAGTTAACAGCGTGCTGCTCATGTTGACTCCTTCCAAGCAAGTTTCTATATAATCAAGAACCAAGAGACGAAAGGCAACGCCGCACAAAGCCCACCCAACGAACCTTGCACAGGGTTTGCTCTCATCTTTTCCCACACATCACCTGACATTCGCCGGTCAATCGTGAGATAGACAGCGCGCAATCTGTACAGTCCGAAAAAGCTGACTGCGCACCCTCTTCACGCGGTATTGCCAAAACAGAGTGGGCAATCCCCCAAAGCCCGACAAAAATACCGCCTCCCCGCCAGCACAGAAGCGCCCGGCGAATCACCCGGCCAAACAGCAAAAGCGCGAGCCATAAGCTCGCTCCCCACACGCCGCCGAACCGCGCCGCCCTAGAGTCTGTTTCAAAACTCCGAAACGCCGTCTATTTTGCCCCCAAACGGCGCTTTCTGCGTCAAAAAACCTCGAAAGGCGGCAAGCCTTTCTTGCGTTTTTTTTTCCTTGAAAACCCTCGTTTTTGGACAAAAATCCGACATTTCTCCGGTTTTAAAACAGACGTTAGAGTTTGTCTGAAAACGCCGAAAAACCATCCTTTTGTCCAGTGACAAACGGTTTCTGTGCTAAAAATCCTCGAAATACAAAGAGTTTCTTGCGGTTTTCGCCTTGAACAAAAATACTGGCATTTCTCCAGTTCTAAAACAGACGTTAGAGTTTGTTCTGAAACTCTAAAACACAGTCTATTTCGACCAGAAATGGCGCTTTCAGCGTCAAAAAACAGTTTCTTTCCTAAAAACCTCTCATTTCAGCCGTTCTCCGGTTTTTAAACAGCCCCTGAGCCCGCCGCAAACAAATAAGCAGAGCCCCACCGCAAACCAGCCAACGCCCTCTCCACCGTCCATAAATGCAGAGAGAAGACCTCTTTCTCCGCCTCTCAAAAAAACCTCAAAGCTTTCTCTCTGCATTTACCGCCCGCAAAACAGGCCGCTCGCCCCCTTGCTCCGCAAGGGGAGGAAGCTTTGCTCCGCAAACCTTCCGCACCCGCGCAAGGGCAGCGCGTGCGCGCTCGCTGGGCCTCTCAGCTCCGCGCCGCAAAGCTCCCCCAGGCCAGCACCGCCGCCCCTACGCCGTTGTCAGCAGAAAAGGCCGGCTCCGCAAAGCAGGCCCCAAACCGGGCCTCCAACCGTTGCCGCAGAATGGAGTTCCCCGCCACCCCGCCGGAAAATACCACCGGCAGCGGCCCCAGCTCATCCAGCAGCCGGGCGCACATGGCTTCCAGCGCGGCGGCGACAGCCTCCATGCAGTGCCGGGCCACTTGCTCCGGCGGGCATCCCCGGCGAATCAGGTCCATGCACTGGTTCTCTACCCCCGAGAGGGAGCAGTCCGCGCCCTTCATGGCAGGCCGCACCCGCACCGGCTCCGGCCAGGCCAGCGCCAGCTGTTCCAGCTCGGGCCCGCAGGGGAAGGAGAGCCCCAGAGCCACCCCCACCCGGTCCACCGCCTGCCCGGCCTTCAGGTCCAGAGACTGGGCCGCCAGCTCCGCCGCCGGTCCCGCCCCGCCTCCCGGGGTGACCATGAGGGCCTCCGTAGTCCCCCCCGAAACATGAAAGGCCAAAAAAGGCCGCTCCAACAAATCCAGCCGCCCCGCCGAGTATAGAGCCGCGGCAATGTGTCCCTGCTGATGAGAAAACCGGTACACCGGCACACCCAAAGCCGCGCCCAAAACCTCCCCATAGCCCCGTCCCACTAAAAAACAGGGCATATACGACCCCTCAGCCGCCCGGGGCGTTGCCGAAACCCCAATGGCTGAAAAGCGGTACAACTCTCCCAGAGGAACCAGCAATTCCGGCAGCTGGCGGGTGTGGTGAAACACCGCGTCGCTCTGCCGCAGCCCCCGGGCCCCTGGCGCCACCGGCAGGGGAAGCTTCCGGTTTTCCAACGCCCGCGCCCCGTCATACACCCCTGCGGAGGTGGTGTAGTTGCTGGTGTCAATGCCCAAAAAACAGCCCCGGCTCATGCCTTTTCCGGCTCCTTACCCGAAGGGGCAGAGGACCGCTCCTGAGGCCTGTAGGTCCTTGCCACCGACCCCAGCACTCCGTTGACATAGGCGGAGTCCCCCTGCCCGCCGTAGGTCTTGGCCAGCTCCACCGCCTCGTTGATTACCACGCTCACCGGGGTGTCCCGCTGGTACATCAGCTCAAACACCGCCATGCGCAGCAAGCTCAGCGCCACCTTAGAGAGCCGGCGCAGGGACCAGCCTTTCAGGTTCTCCGTAATCAACAGGTCCAGCTCCGGCAGATGCTCCTCCGCGCCATAGGCCAGGGCCTCCGAAAAGGGGTCCGGGGCCAGGTCCCGGGCCTCATTGGCGGCTTGAATAATCACTTCCACAGCCTCCCCGCTGACAGCCTGCTCAAACAGCAGGCAAAAGGCTTCTTTTCTGGCTTCGCGTCTGGTCATGATGGCACCCTCCATTTTCTATGTCGCCCCGGCGTTTATACCGTATCTTATCTATTTTACCACAAAATTCCTCAAACTACAACTACCCGCAGGGCCGGCAGCAGAATATTTTTCTGTCCGGGGATTCCCGCCGCCGGACAGGGCATACTGTCCATGAGCAACGAAGGAAAGGATGACGATCATGAGCCAACAGAAACAGGGAATGGATATGGAAGCCCGGGCCTATTTTGACTCGCTGCCTCAGGTGCTGAAGTCGCAGATTGTGGAGAGCGGGGCAAAGCTGTGCACCCGCCAGGAGCTGGAGGCATACTGCCGCAACACATTGGGGGCCGCGCTCGCAGACAAAACGCCCCAGGCCCGGCTATAGGAAACGCAAGGGCGGCGCAGGTGCGCCCGTACCGCTGCGTGAACTATAAAAGCAAGCAGGGACTTTTCCGGCACACGGAAAGGTCCCTGGCTTTTTGCAGCAGGCCAGGCGGTTCCCAACAGAAAAGGCCTCCCCTCCAAGCCACTGGCCATGAGCCTGAAGGGAAAGCCTTCCTCCTGTATTCACCGCCTGCAAAACAGGCCGCTCGCCCCCTTGCTCCGCAAGGGGAGGAAGCTTTGCTCCGCAAACCTTCCGCACCCGCGCAAAGCCCGCGCGTCTGCGCTCGCTGGGCCCGCCCCCCCAACAGAAAGCCTCCGCTCCCGCCTATTTGGCGTTCTTCCTATAAAGAATGCGCAGCCCTTCCAGCATCAGGTTTTCGTCATAATGGAGCTCCCTGCGGCAATAGCTATGGATGAGCGCCATCAGCCCCCCCGTGGCCACTGCCGTCACCGGCTGGCCC
This sequence comes from Acutalibacter sp., assembly GCF_056800975.1. Classification (NCBI taxonomy): domain Bacteria; kingdom Bacillati; phylum Bacillota; class Clostridia; order Eubacteriales; family Acutalibacteraceae; genus Acutalibacter; species Acutalibacter sp. The sequence goes on along the minus strand of NZ_JBQISV010000061.1, from coordinate 4,952 downwards.
AGCTCCTCCTCCGCCTGGCCAATCAGCCCGTCAATCATCAGCGCGCTCCCATACACTGCCCCGGCCTGCATACAGTCAACGGTGTTGCTGCCAATAAACCGCTCCGGCGGCCCCAGATGAATGTAGGGCAGCTGCGCCGCCCGGGCGGACAGCGCGTCCACCGACAGCCGCAGCCCGGGAATAATCAGCCCTCCCCGGTAAGCGCCGCTGCCGTCAATCACCGACATGGTGGTGGCAGTGCCCATGTCAAAAATAACCAGCGGCGGCTTGTATTTGGCTAACGCCGCCACCGCGTCCACCACCAGGTCCGCGCCCAGCTGGGCCGGGTTGTCCATGCGGATGTCCAGCCCGGTCTTCAGCCCGGCCCCCACGCACAAAAAGGTCTTGCCCGTCATAAGCCGCATGGCCTCCTTCATCACCATGCGCAGCTCCGGCACCACGCTGGACAGAATGCCCCCGGAGAGGCCGACGGGGTCCACGCCCCGGCTCTCCAGCAGCTGGCGCACCAGCAGGCAGTATTCGTCGGCGGTCTGGTCCCGGTTGGTGTGCAGGCGCAGGGTCAGCAGCAGCTTTTCCCCCTGCCAGCACCCCAGCACCGTGTTGGTGTTCCCAATGTCAATGGTCAATATCATCGAAAAGCTTCCTCTCTTACTTGGCGTTTTGATCCCGGCCCCTCTTCAGCTTCAAGGCCTTGCCTGCGCCAACCGCCACCGCCGGGGTCAGCACTGCCGCAGCCACAGCCTCCGGCACGCCGTTAGCCAGACTAAGAGTGAGAATCCCTCCCCACACCGCGTCCCCGGCAATGCCCTGAACCGCCGCAAAGGAGCCCCCCAGGGTCAGGCCCAGCAGGCCCATCACCAAAGCCGTGTTGACTGCCGCGCCCACAGCCCCGGCGGCTGCGCAGCCGGCGGCGTAGGTCAGCGTGCCGCCGCGGGGCAGCAGTTCAACTCCCCTGACCACCAGCCAGGGCAGAACCCCTACCAGAATCCGGGGCACAAAGCAGATCGCCACCGCCCAGAGGGAGCCGCGGCCCTCCCCGGGCAGAGGCACAAAGGGGGAGAAGGCAAAGCTCAGCAGGCTGGGGGCCATGGTGTTCTTCCACAGGCTGATGGCCCCGAACACGCCCCCCAGAAAAGCCCCCTTCCCAGGCCCCAGCAGCACCGAGGCAATAATCACCGGCACATGGAGAATGGTGGCCTTGATCATGGGCAGGTCAATGAGCCCCAGGGGCGTAAAGCCCATGAGAAGCAAAATGGCCGTAAACAGGGCGGTAAGAACCAGTCCCTGAATACCGGCGCGGCGGGTGGATGGTGCAGTTGAATTTGTCATAATGATTCCCTCCTGCAGCCCACAAATGTGGTGCCGCGAATGTTTAGTATGCCCCCTTGCTCCTCCTTTTTGGTCCTGCCCGCAGGCACGGCAAAAGCCGCCTCAGCCGGTACAGGCCAACAAGAGCTTCCAGGGCGAGCCTATTATACCTCCTTTCCGCCGGATTTGCAAGAGGGACCGGAAAAAATTTCAAGATGATCTCACAAAATATGGCGTTGACGCTTTACATTGCCCCTATAATTTGCTATACTGATCCATGAAATCGTAAAAAACTGTCAGAAACTGTCGCGGGAGGAAATTATGGAGCACGCAAAGAAAAAAACCGTGGTGCTGGGGGTGACCGGGGGCATCGCCTGCTACAAATCAGCCGCCCTGGCCTCCAAGCTCACCCAGGCCGGGTACAACGTGGAGGTGGTCCTCACCAAAAACGCCACCGAGTTCATCGGCCCCCACACCTTCGAGTCCCTCACCCACAACCGGGCCATGGTAGACACCTTTGACCGAAACTTTCAAAGCCATGTAGAGCATATCGCCCTGGCCGACAAGGCGGACCTTCTCCTGGTGGCCCCCGCCACGGCGAACATCCTGGCCAAAGCCGCCCACGGCATTGCCGACGACATGCTCTCCACCACCATTCTGGCCTGCGACTGCCCCAAGCTGGCGGCCCCCGCCATGAACACCCGCATGTACCAGAACCCCGTCACCCAGGACAATCTGAACATCCTGCGCCGCTACGGCTGGGAGGTGATCGAGCCCGCCAGGGGCCGGCTGGCCTGCGGAGCGGTGGGGCTGGGCAAAATGCCCGAGCCCGAGGACCTGCTTGAGGCCGTAGACCACGCCGTCCGCTATGAAAAAGACCTCGCTGGCCTGCGGGTGCTGGTCACCGCCGGCCCCACCCGGGAGAGCTTAGACCCGGTGCGCTTTCTCACCAACCACTCCTCCGGCAAAATGGGCTACGCCATTGCCAGGGCCGCGGCCCAGCGGGGCGCGCAGGTGACGCTGGTCAGCGGCCCCACCAGCCTGAAAAAGCCCGCCTATGTCGACTGCGTAGACATTACCACCGCCCAGGAGATGTTTCAGGCAGTAACCAGCCGGGCCAAAGACCAGCACATCGTCGTCAAAGCCGCCGCCGTGGCCGACTACCGCCCAACCGAGACAGCGGACCACAAAATCAAAAAAGCGGCGGGGGAGGGGCTGGCCCTCTCTTTAGAGCGCACCCGGGATATCCTGGCCTATCTGGGAGAGCATAAACAGCCCGGCCAGTTCCTGTGCGGCTTCAGCATGGAGACGGAGAACCTCATGGAAAACAGCCGCAAAAAGCTGGTCAAAAAAAACCTGGACATGGTTGCCGCCAACTCCCTCACCCAGCAGGGCGCGGGCTTCGGCGGCTCCACCAATGCGCTCACCCTCATCACCCCAGGGGGTGAGACAGAGCTCCCCCTGCTCACCAAAGAGGAAGCCGCCCACCGCCTGCTGGATCAGATCGTGGTGGAGAGGGGACGCCTGTCATGAAGAGCAGCAGGGCAAGGGCCGCGCTGCTGCGCACAGCCCTGGGCGTGGCCCTCACCTGCGCAGTCACAACCGTGCTGTTCTTCGCCATGCACGGCGTGCCCATCTGGGGCGCGCCCAGCCCAAAGGATGTGGAGAGCGTTACAGTTGAGTGCGGCGGGGCCAATGCCGTGTTTACGGACCAGGAGAAGATAGAGCTGGCGGTGAAGCTCATAAACCGGCTGAATTACCAGCCCTTCACGCCTGTATCAGAGGCCTCCCTTGCAGTGGGCCCGGACGTGGCCGTCACCTACCAGCTCAAGGACGGCCGGGAGCTGACCGCCGCAGCCAACTGGATCACCGGCTGGTGGAACGGGGAGGCCCACGCCCTTAAGGAGCCGGATATGTTCGTGAACCTGGCGAAGGGGATTTTCTGCGCAGATGACTGAGCTATAAGCTGACATATTACTATGATTATTTTTTGGAGGTAACTGAAATGTATAAGGACTTCATGGACGCCATCGGCTTCGTAGCAGAGAGCGACCCCGCCGTGGCCGCCGCCATGGACCGGGAGCTTACCCGCCAGCGCCGCAACCTGGAGCTGATCGCGTCCGAGAACATCGTCTCTCCGGCGGTAATGGCCGCTATGGGCACCGTGCTCACCAACAAATACGCCGAGGGCTACCCCGCCCACCGCTACTACGGCGGCTGCGTCCATGTGGACGAGGTGGAGGACATTGCCCGCGACCGGGCCTGCAAGCTCTTTGGGGCGGACCACGCCAATGTGCAGCCCCATTCCGGGGCCCAGGCCAATCTGGCGGTGTATTTCGCCCTTCTCCAGCCCGGCGACACCGTCCTGGGCATGAACCTCTCCGAGGGCGGCCACCTGACCCACGGCTCCCCGGTAAACATGTCCGGCGCGCTCTACAACTTCGTGGCCTACGGGGTAGAGCCCGGCACGGGCCGCATCAACTACGACAAGGTGATGGACCTTGCCCTGAAGGAGAAGCCCAAGCTGATTGTGGCCGGGGCCAGCGCCTATGCCCGCGCCATCGACTTTGCAAAGTTCCGGGAGATTGCCGACGCCTGCGGGGCAAAGCTCATGGTGGACATGGCCCACATCGCCGGCCTGGTAGCCGCCGGCTGCCATCAGAACCCCGTGCCCTATTCCGACGTGGTCACCACCACCACCCACAAGACCCTCCGGGGCCCCCGGGGCGGGCTCATCCTCTGCAAAGAGGAGTACGCCAAGGCCATAGACAAGGCCATCTTCCCCGGCACCCAGGGCGGGCCGCTGATGCATATTATCGCCGCCAAGGCCGTATGCTTTGGTGAGGCTCTGCAGCCCGATTTCCAGGCCTATGGCCGGCAGGTGGTGAAAAACGCCGCCGCCCTGGCCCAGGGCCTGCTGAGCCGTGGGGTAAAGCTGGTCTCCGGCGGCACCGACAACCACCTGATGCTGGTGGACCTGAGCGGCCTGGAGCTCACCGGCAAGGAGCTGGAACGCCGCCTGGACGAGGTGTACATCACCGCCAATAAGAACACCGTGCCCGGCGAGCAGCGCAGCCCCTTTGTCACCAGCGGCCTGCGGCTGGGCACCCCCGCCGTCACCACCCGGGGCCTCACCGAGCCCGACATGGACCAGGTAGCCCAGTGCATCGCCCTGGCCATGGAGGAGGGCTTTGCGGAGAAGAAGACGGCCATCCAGGGCATGGTAGAGGCCATCTGCGGAAAGTACCCCCTGTACCAGTAAACGCGAAGTTGACTGAAACGCAGAAAGCTAAAACAAATACGCGGTCCAGGTGCGTTAGGCACCTGGCAGAGTCCAGGGACAGAGTCCCTGGCCGCCGGAGGCGACCTTGGCCTTAGCGCCGCAGGGGGAAGGTCCCCAGTGGGGACCGTTCTGACCCGACCGAGCCGACAGGCGAGACACAAAAAACACTCAAAGCGCGAAGCGCTCCTCGTCATTTTTGAAAAAAATGACGACCCACCGCAGCCCCACCCCAAACCACACAGCCCAAGACAAACCTGACCTCCCCAGGCTGCAATCGACTGTTATCCACTGACGCGAAACGAGGTGCAAGCATGAAACCTTTGGTTCTTGGAAATATTTCATATGGCATGTACGCCATCGG
>NZ_JBQISV010000060.1:0-13371 GCF_056800975.1 Acutalibacter sp. | reverse complement strand
GTTTGAAAATAGAGGAAATGACGGAATTTTGACCAGAAGCGGTCAGCTTCAAGGAGAAAACCGCAAGGAATACTTGCGTATTACGAGGATTTTCGACGCAGAAGATGGCTGCTTCTGGGTAAAAAGACGGCGTTTTCGATTTTTCAAACAAGCCCTAGACCCCAAAAATCTCGATAAAATGGAGAAAGATGCCCTATGCCAAAGATCAAAGATAAGCTCACCCTGCGGCTGCGCCTGAGCCGCGGCAGCCTGTGCGCCGCCCTGGCGGTGGTGCTGGCGTCAGCGGTGTTTCTCGCCCTGGAATGGCCCATTGCCCTAGAGAAGGACAGCGCGGGCCGGCAGGCCCTGTGCTGGGAGTTCGTGCTGGCCTTCAGCGGCCTGAGCGCCCTCACCGCCGGCCTGTGCTTCATAGAGGTAAACATGCCCGCCCCTCTGCGAGAGGGCCTGGGCTGGCTCATGGTGGTTTTGCTGCCCCTGGGCGCCTTTGTGGCGGTGGACGTGATCAACGGCACCCGCATCTGGCAGTTCCCCGGGCGCAGGTGGGCGGCAAATTATCTTTGCTACCTGCTGGTGTTTGCCCTGGCCTATGCCCTCACCCGGCGGGCCTGGGGCGCGGCGGCCATTGGCGGCGCGGTGGCCATGACCTTTGGCATTGCCAACTACTTTGTGGTACAGTTCCGGGGCCAGCCCATTCTTCCCTGGGACTTCCAGTCCTTTGCCACCGCCATGACAGTCTCCGGGGGCTACGAATATGTCCCCACCCAAAAAATGGCCCTGGCCGCTATGGGATACATCGGGGCCGTGGTGCTGTGCTACAAGCTCTCCTCCCACGATGCCCCCGAGCCGCCCCGCAGCCTGCGCCTGGCGGAGCGTTTCTCCGCCCTGGCAGTGTCCGTGCTGCTGGTGGTGCTGCTGTTCCCCCTCAACGGCCTCTCCGGCCTGGGCATTTCCGTGTGGACCTGGAACCAGAAAACCAGCTCAGAGATTACCGGCGTTGCGGCGGGCTTTTTCGCCAATGTAAACTTTATGCTGGTAGAGGAGCCCAAGGGCTACTCCTCCGCCCGGGCCGGGCGGCTGGCCGAGGCCATCCTGCAAGAGAGCGGCCCCGCGCCCCTGGGCCAGCCCAAAGAGAAGCCCACCATCATCGCCATTATGAACGAGTCCATGACAGACCTGGGCAGCCTGGGCACCCTGCGCTTCACCCCCGACAACCAGCCCTTTCTCCACAGCCTGCAAAAAAGCGGGCAGGTGGTCCACGGCACAGCCTATTCCTCGGTGTATGGGGGCAACACCTGCAACAGCGAGTACGAGTTTCTCACAGGCAACACCATGGCCTTTCTGCCCTCAGGCAGCAAGCCCTACCAGCAGTACATAGACGAGCCCCACAGCGGCCTGCCTGAGATTCTCAAAAGCCACGGCTACCACTGCACCGCCATCCACCCGGGAGACCGCACTGCCTGGCAGCGCATTGAGGCCTACCCCCACCTGGGCTTCGACGAGTTTGTGGACGCGGAGATTTTTGACGTGGACCGGCGTTTTGAGCACCGCCTCACCAGCGACGAGAGCAGCTACCGGCAGGTGATCTTTGAATATGAACGCTGGCGCGCCATAGACGACAGCCCTCTCTTTCTGTTCAATGTGACCATCCAGAACCACGGCGGCTACGAGGACCCCAACTATCAGACCACAGTCCGGGTCTCCGGCGCAGAGGGCCGCTGGCCCCAGGCGGAGCAGTACCTGAGCCTCACCCGCAGCTCCGACCGGGCTCTTGAGGACCTGCTGGACTATTTTGAGGCCCAGCCCGACCCAGTGGTGATCCTGTTCTTTGGCGACCACTGGCCCAAGCTGGAGGACGGCTTCAACCGGGCCGTGCTTCAGGGCTACGACGCCAGTACAGACATGTACCGGGTGCCCTTCTTCCTCTGGGCCAACTACCCGCTGAAGGGGGAGGAGATCGAAGCGGTGAGCCTCAACTATCTCTCCGGCCTGCTGCTGCGGGCGGCAGGGCTTCAGGGCACAGGCTACACCAACTACCTGGAGAACCTGCGCCAGCAGCTGCCCGTGGTCACCGACATCGGCTACATGGACCGGGAGGGGAACCGCTTTGTCTCCGAGGCCTTTCTGCCCCAGAACTATGCCGCGCTGCTGAATGAATACGCAGTTTTGCAGTATAATAACTCCTTTGACCCAGGGGGCAAGGTAGCGGAGCTGTTCCAGCGCTGATGATATGATATAGGCCGGTAGCCTTTGGCGGGCGATTGACCCGTATAAAGATACCTCACACGGCGTTTTGCGTGGGCGGCGGTTCGGGAGCCAGCGGCAGCGGCCCACCCCACCCACCCCCAACGCCCAGAGATGAAAGGTCCAATCCCATCCCCCTTTTCCCCCGCCTGCGCGCCGCGGCCCTTCCCCCGGCACGCAGGCCTCTGCTATGTCAAAATACTTTTTCGAGGTGAAGCAAAATGATCAGAACCGCTGTCCGCCGGGTCAACGAGTGGGACGGGCCCTCTATGCTCAAGGTCTACGCCCCCTACACCGGCACCCCTGCCGCCCCCGAGGCCGCCCCCCCAGACCTCCCCGCCTATGTCCAGCGCATCGACCAGTATACCTACGGCCTGGGCTGGCTCCTCTGCGAGCTCAACAACCAGACCGTGGGCTTCTGCCACCTGACCGAAAACCGCCGCGACCCCAAAAACCTGTTCTCTGTGGAATTTCAGCTCTACGTCCGCCAGGGCTTTGGCCGCAGAGGCGTCGGCGCCGCCCTCTGGTCCCTGATGCGGGACATGATGGAGGTGGGCAGCCGCCGGGAGGTCTTCGCCCGGGTGCACCCCGAAAATGCCCCCGCACTGGCCTTCTTCCAGGCCATGGGCTTTCAAGGGGCCGGCCAGGAGGAGGAGGCCCTGCTCCTGCGCTATGCCCTCAGCCCTGCCGACCCCCAGGCCGAACGCCCCACCAAGCCCTACCTGATCGATAAATTCGACTACGAGGCCGCCCGTGAGCACGCCGCCACCCTGGTCAAAACCCAGGGCCTAGAGTCCCTGGTGGAGTCCCTCATCCCCCGCCCCCAGCCCTGAGCCCCGCCAGGTCATGAAGACTTTTTTGCGTTTTTTTTAAAATTTTATGAATGAACCACTTGCCAAAAACCCAAAGCCGTGGTATCATAAATTTGATTTTGATAAAATGCCCGAGAATGGCGTTTTTCAAGATCTCACTGATGTTTTTATTCATTGCCTGACTTTATAATCCTTGTGGGAAAGGAGGTAAAACGCTATGAGACTTCTGGAGGCCATCGCTGCCGAGCCCAGCTTCCTGCAGGTTGTGGCCATGGGCCTTGTCACGGTTTTCGTGGTGCTCATCTGCCTGATCATCCTCATCAAGATCATGGGCTCCCTCATGGGCGGCAGGGCCAGCGCCCCCGCTCCGGCCCCGGCTCCCGCGCCTGTTCAGGCGGCTGCTCCGGCCCCTGCGGCTGCGCAGCCCAACAAGCAGCAGCTGGTGGCGGCAGTGTCCGCAGCCATTGCCGAGGACATGGGCAGCGGCGTCGAGCACATCCGCATCCATTCCATCCGCAAGCTGTAAACCGCCCCTCAAAGGCTTTTGCCCCACATCCCCTCTGTGAATCAAAGAAAGGAAAATGGTTATTATGAGAAAATATCATGTCAACGTAAACGGCACTGCCTACGAAGTTACCGTGGAGGAGGTCCAGGGCGGCGCGGCTCCCGCGGCCGCTCCCGCCCCTGCGGCGGCTCCTGCCCCCGCTCCCGCCCCGGCCCCCGCGGCCGCCGGAGCCGGCGAGCCCGTCAGCGCCCCCATGCCCGGCACCATTCTGGATGTGAAGGTCGCCGCCGGCCAGACTGTCAAGTCCGGCCAGGTGCTCATGATCCTGGAGGCCATGAAGATGGAGAACGAAATCATGGCTCCCAAAGACGGCACCGTGACCTCCGTGGCCGTCTCCAAGGGCGCTACCGTTGAAAGCGGCACACTCCTCTGCACCATAGCTTAAGCAGCGGGACATTTGCGGGCTATAACAAATAAGAAGGAGTGGAACCTGAATGGAAGCTATACAGACCTTTTTGCAGAGCACCGGCTTTGCCATTGTGGCCAACGAGCCTCTGGACCTGGTGATGATTCTCATTGCCTGCGTGCTGCTGTACCTGGCTATCGTCAAAAAGTTCGAGCCCCTGCTGCTGCTGCCCATTGCCTTTGGCATGCTGCTCACCAACCTGCCCGGCGCGGGCATGTATCATGCCGAGTATTTTGCCGGCGGGGTCATCGACTGGGCCGAGCTGGGCACCGGCCACGGCGGTCTGCTTGACTACCTCTACCTGGGGGTCAAGCTGGGCATCTATCCCTGCCTCATCTTTGTGGGCGTGGGCGCCGGCACCGACTTTGCCCCCCTCATCGCCAACCCCAAAACCCTGCTCCTGGGCGCTGCCGCCCAGCTGGGCATCTTTGTTACCTATGTGGCCGCCCGGCTCACCATCTTCACCGGCCCCGAGGCTGCCTCCATCGGCATCATCGGCGGCGCCGACGGCCCCACCGCCATCTACACCACCGCCCGCCTGGCTCCCCATCTGCTGGGGCCCATCGCCGTGGCGGCCTACAGCTACATGGCCCTGGTGCCGGTCATTCAGCCGCCCATCATGAAGGCCCTCACCACCAAAGAGGAGCGCCGCATCAAGATGAAGCAGCTGCGCCCGGTTTCCAAAACCGAGAAGATCCTGTTCCCCATCATTGTCACCATCTTCGTGTCCTTCATGCTGCCTAGCGCGGCCCCCCTGGTGGGCTGCCTGATGCTGGGCAACCTGATGAAGGAGTGCGGCGTGGTCGAGCGCCTCAATAAGACAGTCCAGAACGAGCTGATGAACATTGTCACCATCTTCCTGGGCATCTCCGTGGGAGCCACCGCCACTGCCAAAAACTTCCTGAACCCCAGAACCCTGCTGATTCTGGGCATGGGCATTGTGGCCTTTGGCATGGGCAGCGCCGGCGGCGTCCTGCTGGCCAAGCTCATGAACGTGTTCAGCAAAGAGAAGGTCAATCCCCTCATCGGCTCCGCCGGCGTGTCCGCTGTGCCCATGGCCGCCCGGGTTTCCCAGGTGGTGGGCCAGAAGGAGGACCCCTCCAACTTCCTGCTGATGCACGCCATGGGCCCCAATGTGGCAGGCGTTATCGGCTCTGCTGTGGCCGCCGGCGTTCTCATGGCGCTGTTCGGCTAAAAGCAGGCCCCCTGAAGCAGCCCGCCGCGGTCCTGCGGCAGGCTCAGGGTTATGAAATCAGGCTAAAAGAGATGGAGAAGCGCCTGATTAAATTGTGGAAAGGAAGGCGGTTACAAACCCTATGGCTAAAAATCCCCTGAAGATTATGGATACCATCCTGCGCGACGCCCACCAGTCCCAGGCAGCCACCCGCATGAAGCTGGAGGACATGGTCCCCGTGCTGCCCCTGCTGGACAGCATCGGCTACTGGTCCCTGGAGTGCTGGGGCGGCGCGACCTTTGACGTGTGCATGCGCTTTTTGAACGAGGACCCCTGGGAGCGTCTGCGCACCCTGAAAAAGGGCCTGCCCAACACCAGGCTGCAAATGCTGCTCCGGGGCCAGAACCTTCTGGGCTACCGCCACTATGCCGACGACGTGGTAGAGGCCTTTGTGAAGAAGTCCCTGGAAAACGGCATTGACGTGGTGCGCATTTTCGACGCTCTCAACGACCCCCGCAACGTCCAGGCAGCGGTGAAGTTCGTCAAGGAGTACGGCGGCTTTGCCGAGGTGGCCATCAGCTACACCAAAAGCCCTGTGCACAGCGAGGACTACTTTGTCAAGCTGAGCATGGAGCTGGAGAAGATGGGGGCCGACTCCATCTGCATCAAGGACATGGCAAACCTGCTGCTGCCCTATGACGCCTACTCTCTGGTCAAGAAGCTCAAAGAGAACGTGGGCGTGCCCATCCATCTGCATACCCACAACACCACCGGCACCGGCGACATGACCAACCTCATGGCCGCTCAGGCCGGGGTAGACATTGTGGACTGCGCCCTGTCCCCCCTGGCAAACGGCACCAGCCAGCCCGCCACCGAGGCCATGGTCGCCACCCTGCGGGGCACCAGCCGCGACACAGGCCTGGATATGAATAAGCTCTCCGAGGCCGCCGCCCACTTCCGGGGCGTGGCCGAAAAGCTGGACATCAACCCCAAGGTGCTGAAGGTGGACGTAAACACCCTGCTGTACCAGGTGCCCGGCGGTATGCTCTCCAACCTCATCAGCCAGCTGAAGCAGGCCAACGCCGAGGATAAGTACTACGACGTGCTGGCCGAGGTGCCCCGTGTCCGCGAGGACTTCGGCTACCCGCCCCTGGTCACCCCCACCAGTCAGATTGTGGGCTCCCAGGCCGTGCTGAATATCCTCTCCGGCGAGCGGTACAAAATGGTCTCCAAAGAGTCCAAGGGCCTGCTCCGGGGCGAGTACGGCAGCCTGCCCGGCCAGGTCAATGAGGAGGTCCGCAAGAAGTGCATCGGCAACGACCAGGTCATCACCTGCCGTCCCGCCGACCAGCTTCAGCCCGAGATGGAGAAGCTCCGGGCCGAGTGCAAGGAGAAGGGCCTGGGCCGCTGCGAGGAGGACTACCTGAGCTACGCTCTGTTCCCCCAGGTGGCCGGCAAGTTCTTCGACTGGCGGGACAATCCCCACCCGGCGGCTCCCGCGGCTCCCGCAGCAGCGCCCGCCCCTGCCAAAGCTCCGGCCAACGACAACTCCCCCCGCAATCTGGTGGTAGAGGACCTGACCGGCGGCAATTTCTAAGCAATCCAATATGCCAATCAAGGGCCGGTGCTGGCAAGCGCCGGCCCTTATGTATTTTTGCTTGTGCCCGGTAAAAAAATATGCTATAATGTCCTGAGAACATTTCAGTAAAGCCGAAACAGCGAGAGTTTCAGAAATCGCGTCTATAATCTCCCAAGACACAAAGCAGCCCACCCTCCAAGCGTCTTGAAAGCTGTACTATACATGAACCATGAAAACCACGCCCTTCCGCGCCCCCACTGCCCCCAAGCCAAAAGCCCGCCCCAAAAATTCTTACCAACAAAAAAGGAAAGCCTATGAACCCAGCCACCCTGAAACACCAAATGACCCGCCGCGGCAGCGAGTTTCTGGCCGCGCTTCTTCTGGTCCAGCCCCTGCTGGACGTGCTCTCTTACTTCATGCAGCAGGGGGGCGGCAACGCCCTCACCACAGCCCTGCGCACGGTGCTTTTGTTCACCGTGTGCGCCTATGGCCTGGCCATTGCCGAAAACCGCCGCCCCTACCTGGTCCTCTATGGGGCGGTGGGGGTCTTTTGGCTGGCCCATGCCCTCAACTGTCTGCGGCTGGGCTACCTGGACCCCATCGGGGATGCCGCCGAATACCTGAAGCTGGTCCAGTTCCCCCTGTGGACCCTGGTGTTCATCACCCTCTGCCGCCAGAAGCCGGACATGGACCTGCAAGCGGCCGCGCTCCTCACCCTGAATTTTGCCCTCATCCTGCTAATCATCGCCCTGTCCTACCTCACCGGAACCCCCGCCTATACCTACGACATCCCCTCCCGGGGGGTGAAGCTGGGCCTGCTGGGCTGGTTCGGCATTCCCAATGCCCAAAGCGCCATTCTTGCCATGCTGCTGCCCGGCCTGCTGGTGTGGGCCTACTACCGGGAGAGCCTCTGGCAGTTCACCCTGGCCTGCGGGCTGGGCTTTGCCCTGCTGTACTGCACCGGCACCCGCCTCACCTACTACGCCGCCCTGCTGGTGGCCGGGGGTATGCTGGTGCTCGTCCTCCTGGCCGGGGGCCGGCAAAGGCTCTGCTGCGTCCCCCTGGTCCTTGCCCTGGGGCTGCTGCTGGTGTTCCGGGGGGCCTCTCCCATGAGCCAGCGTCAGGCCCTCACCGCCGACTCCTACCAGGCCTACCAGCGCCCCACCGACCAGGTGATGGGGGAGGACAAGGACTACCGCTGGGAGGGCGGCGAAATCCCCCCCGAAATTCTGAAGAAAATTACACAGGTCTACGAGGAGGTCTACGCCCAAAAGAGCTTTGCCGGCGCACCTCTGCTGGGGGACCTGCTGGACCGCTTCGGCACCCAGCGGGTGATGGAGCGCTACCGCTACACCACCCAGGCCTCCACCCTCTATAATGTCCGCGCCAAAAAGCTGGCGGTCATGGCCCTCACCTGGCAGGAGCAAGACCCCCTCACCCAACTGCTGGGGGTAGAATACGCCCGGGCCACCATCAACGGCAGCAATTACGACCCTGAAAACGACTTCCCCGGCCTGTTCTACTTTTACGGCTGGCTGGGGACTGGGCTCTACGCCTGCTTTGCCGGCTACTTTCTGGTGCTGGTGGCGGTTCACTGCCTGCGGCGGATTCGGCGGTTAAGCGAATACCTCACCGTCTCCCTGGGGGGCTGGGCCATGCTCTATGTGCTGGGCCTGGGCGCGGCCCAGTTCTCCGGCCAGGTGCTGCGCAAGCCCAGCGTAACCGTATACCTGTCCCTGGCCGCGGCGCAGCTGTACGGCCTCACAAAGGGCAGCGGCAAGCTGTTTGCCCGCTACGACAGCCGTCCGGCTGTCACCATGAAAAAACTGTAGGGGAGGCGCCCATGTTGGAGAATAAGGGAAGCATCAAAAAAAAAGGCCCCATTCAGGGGGCCAGGGCCTGGCTTGAGAGCCATCTGAGCCTATTCGTGGTCATACTGGTGGGCGTTCAGCCCCTGCTGGACGTGCTCTCGTACTTTCTGAACCTGCGGGGCAGCACCTCCATTTCCACCCTGCTGCGGTTCGGGCTGCTGGCGTTGGTTGCCCTCACCGGCTTTTTCCTCAGCAGCGCCAAGCGGTTCTATCTGTGCTTCTTCGGGGTGGTGGGCCTGTTCTGGGCAGCCCACGCGGCCAACTGCTGGCGGGTGGGCTATGTCTCTCTGGTTCAGGACGCGGGCAATCTGCTGCGCATGTTGAATTTCCCCATCTATGTGCTCACCTTTGCCACCATCCTCCGCAAGGACACCAGCCTGCGCAAAAGCTTCTTTCTGGGCGCGGCCATAGCCTTTGGGGGCGTGGTGGTGTTCACAGCCCTGCCCTGGCTCACCGGCCACCCGGTCTACACCTACGAGGCCATCCAGGTGGGTGTGCTGGGCTGGTTTGCCGTTCCCAGCGCCCAAAGCGCGGTCATTGTCCTGGCCGCGCCCCTGGCCATTTACTGGGCCTATCAAAGCGGCCGCTACCCCCTCTATCTTGTGGGGACAGTGCTGACCCTGGGCCTTATGTTCGTCACCGGCACAAAGCTGAATTTTTATTCCATATTTATCATAGGGGCCGCATATATATTTCTGTTCCTGCTCCAGATGGGGAAGAAGAGCGTGAAATATGTGCTCCCCCTGGTGGTGCTGCTGGGGCTCACCGTGGTGTTCCGGGCCCAGTCCCCCATGGCGGTGCGCGAGGGCATGACCGCCTACTCCCAGTGGATGTACACCTCCATGCTGGAGGAGAGCTTAGAGAACAGCGGCGCCGACGACAATGTCCGCGACCTGATTCACAGCGGCGGCGAGGTAGAGGAGGAGGAGGACGAGAAGCCGGTGCCCCCGGTAGAAAAGCGTCTCGAGCTCATGCGCCGGGCGTTGATGGGCATTTATGCCGACGAGGGGGTATACGGCCAACTGCTCAGCAGTCTGAACCAGCGTTTTGGGGTGTACAATGTGATGCAGAAGTACGGCCACACCGACGGCTCTGGCATACTCTCCAACACCCGCGAGCGCAAGCTGAACCACTGCCGCCTGACCTGGGAGGAGAAGGACCTGCCCACCCGCCTCCTGGGCTTTGAGTACAGCGACTTCCTCTGCGGCCCCGAGAACTACGACCCTGAGAACGACTTTCCCGCGGTGTTCTACAACCTGGGCTACCTGGGCTTTTTCCTGTACATGGGCTTCCTGGGTGTATTTGTGGCGCGGCTGCTCTGGTGTTTTTGGCGCTGCGTCCAGGCAGGCCTTCAGGGGGCGGGAGCCAAGCGGGGCAGCGGGGCAAAAAACTGGGCCAAAGGCGTGTGGCAGGGCCTGCGGCTGTTCCTCACCGTAGAGACCGGCGCAGTGGGCATGAGCTTCCTCCTGGCTCTCATCGCGGCCCAAATCTCCGGCAACGTCCTCCGCCGCCCCAACGTCACCATCTACTTCGCCATCGCCGCCAGCGCCAGCGTGACGCTGGACCCAATTCGCGGGGCGCGCCGGCCAGCCGGCGCGGACGGAAGCAGGGAGTAGGGCCCCTGGTCGCGGTTTCCATGTGCCAGCTTGCCGCCAAACATTTAATGCCGCCCTTATAACACCCCCTCCTCCCGACACGGCAAACTACCCTGATGACAAAAGCCCGCGCACCGCATATATTATAATTGAAAGAATGATATAAAAGGCTGCTGTTATCCCCCGCGCCCATTTTCCTCTGCCTCAAACAGAGGCCCCAAGCCAAAGAGCCGGCAACCGGCCCCGCGCACACGGGGCTGTTTTTGCCGGTTACATTTCGTCACCCGAAAAATATACTAAGTGCACAATGATGTTGACAACTGCTTCGGAATGATTTATAATATTATCATAAATCTTTCAGAGAATTAAAAAGGAGGTGGCTTTCATGCTGCAAGGGATCGCGGTTTCTCAGGGAATCGGCCTTGGGCGGGTTATGCTTTTGGAGGAACACAGCCTTGCCTTTGACTTCAGCCGCTCCGGCGGGGCCCAGGCCGAGCGCCAGCGCTTTCACCTGGCAGCCGAAAGCTTCCGCACCCACACCGCCCGGCAGGTGGAGCAGCTGCGCATGTGCGCCGGCTATGAGGACTCCCTGATTTTAGAGTCCCACATCGACATGGCCTGCGACCCCGACCTTATGGACCAGGTGGACCGCCTCATTGATGAGGGGGCCTGCGCCGAGCAGGCGGTCCAAGAGGCCTGCGACGGCTACATCGAAATCTTCTCCCAGTCCCACGACGAGCTCACCCGCCTGCGGGCCGAGGACCTCCGGGATGTCCGCAGCGCCCTGCTAAGCATTCTGCTGGGGGTAGAAAAGCCCGGTCTGTGCCAGGCCCCCCGGGGCACCGTGCTGGTGGCCAAAGAGCTCAGCCCATCCGTCATGTCCGGCATTGACAAAGAGAACATTGTGGGCATCATCACCGAGACCGGGGGCATGGTCTCCCATTCCTCCATTCTGGCCCGGGCCCTGGGCATCCCCACCGTGTGCGGCGTGGCCGGAGCCGCGGCAAAGCTGCAAAAAAACAGCTTTGTCATTGTAGACGGCACCCGGGGCGAGGTCATCTGCTCTCCTGCCGCCAATGTCATTGCCGACTACAACCAGCGGCGAGAGGCTTTCATGGCCCAGCGCAGCCGCATGAAATATTTCATCAACCGCAAAACCCTCTCTGCCAGCGGCGAAGAGTACAGCCTTGCCTGCAACATCACCATGCCCGGCGGCGCGGCCCGGGCGGCGGCAGTGGGCGCCGACGGGGTAGGCCTGTTCCGCACCGAGTACCTGTTCATGAACCGCCAGACCCCCCCGGACGAGGAGGAACAGTTCGCCGCCTACACCCAGGCCCTGGAAGGGGCCGAGGGCAGGCCGGTCACCATCCGCACCCTGGATGTGGGCGGGGACAAAAACACCCCCTGCCTGGCCCTGCCCCAGGAGGAGAACCCCTTCCTGGGCCTCCGGGGCATCCGCTGGTGCCTGGCCAACCCCGAGGTCTTCTCCGTCCAGCTGCGGGCCCTGCTGCGGGCCGGGGCAGTGGGCAGCCTGCGGGTCATGCTGCCCATGGTCTCCGCCCTGGCCGAGCTGCGCCAAACCAAAGAGCTGCTGGCCAAAGCAGCGGCCCAGCTCACCGCCCAGGGGGTCCCCCACCGGGCGGAGCTCCCCCTGGGGGTGATGATCGAAACCCCCGCCGCCGCGCTCATGGCCGACCAGCTTGCCCAAGAGGCGGACTTTTTCAGCATCGGCACCAACGACCTGACCAGCTACATCATGGCCTGCGACCGGGGAAACCCCCAGGTGGCGGAGCTGTACCACCCCCTGCAGCCCCCTCTGCTGCGCAGTCTTCAACATATCATCCGCTGTGCCCGCCAGGCAGGCATTCCTGTCACCGTCTGCGGCGAGGCGGCGGCTGACCACAGAATGCTCCCCCTGCTCATGGCCTTTGGGGCCACCGGCTTCAGCGTACCCGCCGGCGAGCTCCTAGAGCTGCGCCATGTCCTGTCCCACTGGACCCTGAAAGACGCCCAGCAGCTGGCCCGCCAAGCATTAGACATGGACAGCCCCCAACAGGTAGAAGCCCTGCTGACAGAATACCAGGAAGAGGAATAACCCCCAAAAAGAGAAGCCCCAGAGTCAGGCGCATACAAGAAGGGAAAGGCCACCCAGCCTTTCCCTTCGCTATTCTCTACCATCCCCTGCGGCACTTCCGGCAACCACATCCAACCTCCCCGGGCCGCCCAATATAATCCAGGCCGTAAGAGGCTCCCCTCACCGCAGCTCCAACCGGTCATACTCCCGGCCCTCCAGGGTCTTCCAGCAGAACACCCCCTCCTCCAGGGTCATATACCCCCGGGGGCTGTCCTCCTTGGGAATCGATACCGACCCAGGGTTGAGATACCACCACCCGGCGGCAGTCAGGGTCTTGGCCGGCACATGAGTGTGGCCGTGAAGCAGCACGCTCCCCGGTCCCAGAGCCGGCGGCGCATCCAAATGATATTTGTGGCCATGGGTGGCAAAAATCAGCCGGCCCGCAGCTTCCAGCAGACAGTATTCGGCCATAACCGGAAACCCCAGCACCATCTGGTCCACCTCTGCCTCACAGTTGCCCCGCACGCAGAAAATCTGCTCCTTCCTCTCATTGAGCATCAAAATGACCTCCTTAGGCCCATAGCCCCCCGGCAGGTCGTTCCGGGGGCCGTGGTAGAGCAGGTCCCCCAGCAGCAAAAGCCGACCAGCCCCCTCCCGGTCAAAGGCCTCCAACAGCTGCCGGCCATACAGCGCAGAACCATGAAGATCAGAAGCAATCAGCCACTTCATCCCAATTTCCCCTCCCAAACCAATACTTTACTCCTAGTATACCGCAAAACTCCCCAAAGCGCAAGCCGCGAAAAAATCCCCCAAACAAGCACACCCCTTTTTCTACCCGTCACCCCCCAAAAACAGCATCTTCCGACAATCCCCCCCTCCACCTCCAACCTACAAAGCCCCCCTAGCCGCTCCCCCTCCAAACCTCCCGACTGTGTTCCGCTTTCCCCCCTACACAAAATATTTTTTACTACCGGCGAGCCCCAAACCATCCCCCTCAAAAAACCATACCATAAGCCCCCCAACCCCCGCCTCCTGACAAATCTCCCAAACAAGC
>NZ_JBQISV010000059.1:0-13404 GCF_056800975.1 Acutalibacter sp. | reverse complement strand
TTTGTGGATAGCCTGGAGGAGACTATATGAAAAAAGTAAGCATCGTCCTTCCCGTCTATAACGGGGAAGCGTACCTGCGTCAGGCCATTGAGAGCGTTCTAGCGCAGACCTATGAGAACTGGGAGCTTATTATGGTGGACGACTGTTCTACCGACGGAAGTCCGGCCATTATGGAGGAGTTTGCCCGGCGGGACAGCCGGGTGCGGATTGTCCGCAATAAGGTGAACCAGCGTCTGCCGGAGTCGTTGAACATCGGCTTTCGTCAGGCCAGGGGAGACTATTTCACCTGGACCTCAGATGATAACCGGTATATGCCCGACGCGATCGAGGCCATGACAGAGGCCTTGGACAGCTGCCCGGAATACGGGCTGGTGTACTGCGGCATGGAGTATATTGACCAGGCGGGGGAGCCCACCGGAGGGGTTGCCGGCGGCAGCGATGTGCGGGTGGATAATTGCGTAGGCGCCTGCTTTCTCTACCGGCGGGAGGCGGCTCTGGCCACTGGGGAATACGACCCGGACCTGGTGCTGGTGGAGGATTATGACTACTGGCTGCGGCTGAGTCACCGGTTTCCGCTGCTGCACCTGCCGGCGTGCAAATATCAGTACCGCTACCACCCGGACAGCCTGACCATGACCCGCAGCGGGCAGATTCAGGCGCAGTTGTACCGGCTGCGGCAGCGGGAGCTGGACTTTTTGCTGGACGGAGCCAGCGAGGACCAGCGAAGCACCCTGTTCTATGCCATGTGGGTGCAGAACCCGGAGGAGATGTGGGGGATGCGGGAAAAATTCTTCCCCGGGGGGATTCTGCCCCCCTCCCTGGACTGGATGCAGAAAAAACGAGAGGATGGGACAGAGATGGAGGATGCCAGGCAGATCATTCTGTTCGGCGCAGGCGTGTATGGCCGCAAGGCGCTGGAATATTTCGGCAGGGAGAAGGTTCACTGCTTTATTGACAACAACCCGGACCATGTGGGCAGGGTGATTGAGGGCGTGCCGGTGCAGTCCTTTTCCTATCTGGTGGAGAACGCCGGAGCCTATCAGGTGGTGATTTCCGTGTCGGCCCGCATTGCGGTGGAGCTGGCCAACCAGCTGGAAGAGGCCGGAGTGAAGGACTATAAGCTGTTTATTGAGATGACCGGCCGGCTGACCAAGGGCTCCCTGAAGGAGAGTCTGGACTATGCGGGCATCTTCCGCCGGGCGGAGGACTGGATAGACAAGAACACGGTCCCCGGCAAGGGCATCATTAACGACACAGGCTTTCCCCAGCCCTATCCGGAGGTCACCGGATACTATATCCCAACCTTGCTGCGGTGGGGCTGGCGGGAGCGGGCAAAGTCCTACGCCAGATGGCTGTGCGGCATTCAGCGGGAGGACGGGGCCTGGTGCGACACCTCCGGGCGTTTCCCCTATGTGTTCGACAGCGCCCAGATTCTCAAGGGCCTGCTGGCGGTGCGGGAGCTTCTGCCAGAGGTGGACGAACATATTCGCCGGGGCTGCGAGTGGATCATCAGCAACATTCAGCCAGACGGCCGGCTGACCACCCCGGACGAGAGCCTCTGGAACAGTCAGGAGTGCTCGGAGCTGATCCATCTCTATTGTCTTGAGCCCTTGTACACCGCAGCGGAGGTGTTGGGCGAGGCGTCATACCGTCAGGCGGCGGACCGGGTGAAGAAATATTACCTGGAAAACCGCATGGACGAGATCGTGAATTTTGGAATGCTGTCCCATTTTTATGCCTATGTGATGGAGGCTCTGTGCGACATTGGGGAGACCGAACTGGCCCGCAGGGCCATGGAGAAGGTCAGCGCCCTACAGCGGGAGGACGGCAGTGTGCCGGCCTATCAGAACGTCAACTGGGTGTGTTCTACAGGGCTGTTCCAGTTTGCCCTGGTGTGGTATAAGCTGGGAGAGCGGGAAAAGGGCAACCGGGCATTCCGGTACGCCTGCTCGCTGCAAAACCCCACCGGCGGCTGGTATGGGGGCTATGCCCGACAGGAGGAGGCCAGCGCCCTGGACGTGAAGGAGTACCCCAGCTATTTCACCGACCGGGAGATCAGCTGGGCAGTGAAATATTTTCTGGACGCCCTGTCGTGGAAATGCCTGGTGGAGTTTGAGGGGCAGACAGACGAGTTTGTCAACACCACAGACAAGACGGACGGAAGGTATCTCTGTGTGCTGGAGCAGGTGAGGGCGGCCGGGCCCGGCGCGGCGGTGTGCGACATCGGCTGCGGCAAGGGCCGCTATCTGCGGGGGCTTCTGGAGGACACGGCGGAGCAGGGAGTGCGGTTCAGCTGCTCTGATATTTCCGCCGCCGCGCTGAAGAGCATTCCCCAGGGGGTGGAGAAGCGGCAGGGCACCCTGACCTGCATCCCCTACCCGGACGAGAGTTTTGACCTGACCTATACCACCGAGGCGCTGGAACACGCCATTTCCACAGAGAACGGCCTGCGGGAGCTGGTGCGTGTCACCAAAAAAGGCGGCCGGGTGCTGGTGGTGGACAAAAACAACAGCAAGGCCGGAGCCGTGGCCGTAGACGATTGGGAACAGTGGTTTGACGACGGGTTCTTCCAGAAAATGGCGGACGAACTGGACTGCCGGCTGGAGGTCCACCATGACCTGCCCTACGACGGCGGCTTTCAGGATGGGCTGTTCAGTGGGTGGGTGCTCTACAGGAACATCGCATCCAATGATAACATATAGTATGGCATTTTTAGGAGGCTAATCATGACGAATGAAGAACTGCTTATCCTGATCGAAAGAGGTATCAGCAATTTTGTCCCTCAAAAACAATTGCGGTTTGAGGTTCATGTCACTGAACATTGTAACCTGAATTGCAAGCAGTGCTCACATTTTTCTCCTTTGGCAGAGGAGAGTTATCTTGATTTATGTGAATATAAAAGAGATTGTCAGCGTCTGTCAGAACTGTTTGGAGGCAAAATGTCTGTCATTCAGCTGCTGGGCGGTGAACCGCTGCTTCATCCGGAGATTAACGAAATTATACGTATTACAAGAGCGGCTTTTCCAGTAGGAAGAATTCGGGTTGTTACGAATGGGGTTTTGCTTCCATCAATGTCAGAGGATTTTTGGGAGACATGTAGGGAGTGCCATGCGGAAATCAGTGTTTCTGAATATCCCATCCACTTTGACTATCATGGGTGGGGCAACAAGGTTGAAAAGGAGAAGGGTGTGGCGTATACTCCGGAGGCATTTGGGCGCAGCAAAATGATGAAGTTGTATCCGATCCGGACAAAACAGATGCCTGGCAACGACAATGCGCGGAGAAACTTTTTTAACTGTGTAAGCGCGAACAGCGACTGTATTGCACTGAAATCTGGGAAAATGTATACCTGCTGCACGGTGGCAAATGTAATACATCTAAAGAAACACTTTAATTTGGATCTGCCCATTTCGGATTTGGATGGCGTGGATATATACGCTGTGAAGGATGGTGCAGAATTGCTGGAGAAATTGGCAAATCCCGTTCCCTTTTGCGAATATTGCGATGTAGTGAATGTAGGAAAATGTATTTCTTGCGATTGGGGCGTCTCGCGGAAGGACAGATATGAATGGTTGGCCTTTGAATTCAAGAAGGAAGATATTGATTATCTGAAATCAAGAGAATTAGAGGTGTATGTTTTTGGCGCAGGCTCCTGGGGAACTCAGACAGTCTATCGCCTTCAAAAAGAGGGAATTGCCATTAAAAGCGTGCTCACAACCCGAAAGGTAGAGGAAGGCCGGACACTTTTGGACGTACCGGTTATTTGTACGGATGATATTCAAGATATTAGTGAATCCAGCATATGCCTTGTTGCGTTGGTGTCTCCTGTAATGAAAGGAGAGGTATATCCCCTTCTGTCTGGCATGGGGTTTGGCGACATTGTACCAGTTTCTGGGTTGGATTAAATAATTTGAGGAGAAACCTATGGATATGAGCATGGAGGGGAACGTAAAGCGCTATATTGACGGACGCATTTCTAGAGAAGCAGGTAAGTTTGAGAACGCCATTAGAAATTTGACCCCATTAAGCCAGCTTCAATTTGAGGTGCATGTTACAGAACACTGCAATTTGAATTGCCGACAGTGTGCTTATTTTTCACCTTTGGCGAAAGCCAATCTACACGTCAAACCTGTAGTGTGAGAAAATTTCTCCGTTTCTTAAAGGAGGCGCTTTTCATATGACAAACAAAACAGGCTCCGTGCCGCTCTGGCGCAAAGTGGCTGCTGCGGTGCTTACCTTATGTCTGACGGCGGGCCAGCTGGCTCTGCCTGCCCGGGCGGCGGGAGGCGTTGGGCCGGGGCACAGCGGGCATGATGGCGCGGAGGCGCTTCAGGCCAAGACCACTGCTACTACCAGGAATATCAGCGCGAACACAGACCTGTATCTGGAGGAAGATATCACCACAAAGGAAATCTTCAAGATTTCCGGCGAGGGCGTGGTTGTCAACCTGTGCCTGAACGGCCATGCGCTGGCGTATAGTGGAGCCAGCACTACGTTAATTACAGTGGGGGCTGGCGCTGAGTTGAACATCTGCGATTGTTCCGGTCAAACAACTGCTGTGCCCAGTCAGCCAGACGGCACGGTAATTGATATTGCGGCGGGGCGCATTTCTTCTACAAAGGCCATCGTCAACAATGCGGGTACCTTCAACCTGCATAGCGGTGCGCTGACGGGCTGTTCTTCTACCACTACCACTGCTGTTACCAATACAAGCACAGGCACATTCCACATGAGCGGCGGCATGATTGCTGGATGTAAGGGATCTACGAACGGCGGGGCAGTCTACAATAACAAAGGCGCCTTTACCATGTCCGGCGGGAGCATCATCGGGAACTCAGGTACTTCAGGCGGGATAGTCAATAATGCTGCAGGCGGTACCTTTGAGATGACCGGCGGTGAAATCACAGGAAACACCGGTACCACTGGCAGCGGCGGCGTAAAGAACGCAGGCACCTTTGAGATGAGCGGGGGAACAATCTCCGGCAACGCTGGCACTACCACCGGAGGCGGAGCGCTGAACGATACCGCAGGCGTCATGAGGCTCTCTGGGGGAAGCATCAGTGACAATAGCGCCACAGGGGCCGGCGGGGGTATCTACAACAAGGGTCAGCTGACCCTTGCGGGCAGCGGAATAATCTCCGGCAATCAGGCAACGGGTACGACCACCACATCTGGCGGCGGTGGGGTGTATAGTACTGGCGCCACTGCAGCGGTCACCATAAGCGGCGGCGAAATCAGCGGCAATACAAGCGCAAAAACCGGCGGCGGCATCCATATGGCGGGCGGTACGGTCACCTTATCCGGCGGCACTCTCACTGGCAACAGCGCGAAGGATGGCGGCGGGGTGTATGTCACTGGCACAAGCACTGCTTTCCACATGACTGCGGGAGCAATCAGCGGAAACGAGGCCGCAGGCAACGGCGCAGGCGTATATATGAACGGGGCTGCGTTCCAAGTTTCTGGCAGACCTGTGATTGAAACTGTCTTTTTGAGCGGAACAGCTAAAAATCTGACTGTCACCGGAGCCCTGACGGAAGGCGCGGATATTCGTGCTACCAGCGCCGCCAGCTTCTCTCCCACCGGCTACAACACCAAAGTGACAGTGGCAAAGCCTGGCGCAGGCTACACCATAACAGAGGACGACAGGAAAAAATTCACCTTTGAGCCTAATGCGACAGAGAATCTGGGGACCAGCTTCGGCCTGCAGCTTGAGGCGGGAAATGTGGTCTTCCAATATATTAAGGCCTTGGAGCCGACTCCCGCAGCCACCATTGACTATGAGAAGGAGACCTTGACAGGCTTTGCTTCAGGGAAACATTCCATAAACGGCGGCACGGCCTTTAGCACCACTACAAAGGCCTTAGGCGACTATATTGGAACGACGGTCTCGATTGTAAAGAAAGGAAGCACTACTACTACCACTAGTCCCCCTACCGGGGACAGCGTAGCCCAGGAGCTGGCAATTCCAGCCAGGCCGGCGGCTCCTCAAATGGGCAAGGTAGACCAGCAGCACGCCGGAGTGAATAATGGCAGGCTGATTTTTCCGGCTGCGGATGATTACCAGTGCAGACAGCAGGGGAGTACCATCACCACCTGGAAGTCGGTTACCCCGGATATGCTGGATGAGAACCACAGTCTGCCGGTCAGCGAGCTGTGGCCCACCCTGCAATATCCGGCCACAGTGGAGGTTCGTACCTCTGGCAGCAATGAGAAGCAGCGGTTTTCCAGTGAGGTGGCAGTGGTCGCGTTGGAGGCCTCGGCAACCGAAGCGGTGTATGGCATTGAGGTTACGCCCCCTGAATTCGGGACGGCAGCTTATGGCTATAACGCTGCAGACCTGACAAGGACCATCACAATCAAGGCCACAGGGAACTGCGATGTGGAAATCCGCGGTCTGGCTTCCGGCAGTCTGAACTTTGAACTTAGCAAGAAGAACGGTAGCACGGTTTCTTTGGGCGAAGCCAACACGCAATATACCCTTACGCCCAAGGAAGGTCTTACCGAAGGGAAATACACTGCCGACATTACCGTGACCTACAAGACAGGCGGCGAGGATGCGAAGGAAACCGTGCCGGTTACTTTCCAGGTAATATGCGCGGACCAGAGCGCGCCTCCCACACCGGTGCAAAATGGGACGGCTACGACCGCTGGTATCACGATCAACACAGTGCCCAATAGTGACAGCGGCACAAAAGCCCAATATGCCTGTTACCCCAAGTCGGAGGAGGATACCTGGGATGCGGACAGCGCGGCCTGGAAGACTGCCTATAGCGCGTCCTGTTCCTTTACCCAGCTGGACCCGGGTACGACCTACTGCATTGTTGCGCGGTATCCGGCTGTAAGCAAGAAATACAACGCCTCGCCGGTCAGCGCGGCGCTGGAGGTTGCCACCGAAGGCGTGGTCAAAAACGTTACGCTGAACGCCAACGGCGGCACTCTGCCCGACGCCAGCGGCAATCCGGTTGGTTCGGTTGTCGTGCAGACCCTGGGCAATAGAAAGCTTGAGAGCCTGCCCACGCCAACTGCGCCGGACAGCCCTGCGGGGCTGGAATTTCTTGGCTGGTATACCTCGTCCTCTTCTATGACCACCCCGGTCACGCTGGACAGGGAATACACCAGCAACTCGACCATATACGCCCAATGGGGGTATTCGGTTGATCTGCACCTGAACGGCGGCAGTCTGGCAAAAGTCTTTCCCGGCTACCGCTACTCTACCAGTACAGCCACCAGCCTGCCTACCCCCACAAGAGAGAACTATACCTTCGAGGGCTGGTATGCGGCCTCTGACTTCTCCGGCACGGCAGTGACCAGTATTGCGGCCAAAACAACCGGCAGCAAGACCTTCTACGCCAAGTGGGCGCCGGTGGCTGAGGCAACGCCTACCCCCACGCCGACACCCACACCTACCCCAACGCCTACGCCTACTCCTACTCCCACTCCAACACCTACGCCTACCCCCGGCGGGGCTACTCCTACAGCCGGGCCCACGGCAGGGCCCAGCAACCCGCCCAGCCCTGACCCAGGGCCCGGGGGCGACGCCGGAGACA
Source organism: Acutalibacter sp. (assembly GCF_056800975.1). Taxonomy (NCBI): domain Bacteria; kingdom Bacillati; phylum Bacillota; class Clostridia; order Eubacteriales; family Acutalibacteraceae; genus Acutalibacter; species Acutalibacter sp. The sequence goes on along the minus strand of NZ_JBQISV010000059.1, from coordinate 5,857 downwards.
GCGAGGCCAACTGGGACGGCAGCGACCCCTATGAGCTGTGGGTGGAGGGCGTGACCCAGGTGCCTGCGGTGAAGCTGGTTGTGCCGGAAAGCGTGGCGTTCATTGTCAACCCCTACCGGTTGGAGGTGAACGCGGAGAGCATTGGAGGCGGGCCGGCGGAGAACGGCTCGGTGATTTGCCCCACCCAGTATATTGAAAACCGCACCGAGGTGCCTGTGCGGGTGGGGGTCAGCGTTACCGGCCTGTGCGCGGACACCGTGGCCTTTGCCAGCGCGGCCCCGGCCAGCGGCGGGGAGAAAACCGCCTTTATCCAGCTGCTGGCCCAGGCGGTGGCGGACAGCCAGACCGCTCTGGACGCCGGAGCGGAGAAAACGGCCCTCTCTTTGGAGGAGGTCCGGCTTAGCCCCATCGTGCTCTCCGCCGGGGGCGGGGACCGGCCCTGTCTGGCGTTCACCTTTGCCGGCAGCGCCCAGGACGCGCCCAGCACACCCTGGACCGAGGAGGACGCCTTTGGGGCGGCGCTGGTGTTCCAGTTTACCCTTATGGCGAACCCCGCGCCGTAATAGGCCGATACAGATAGGAAATGATGAGCGTGTCGAAACAGGTTACAAAAGCAAAATACGGTTACAATTTTAGAAAAGATATACAGAATCCCCATACAAATTCCTAAAAAAACGGTCGGTATCCGGCGAAACGCTCTTTTGAAAATTTTCGCTCCCCAAGTCTTAATTTCCGGATAAATTTGCCGACTATAGTGGTGTAACAACAATGGAAGCATCGCAAGGAGGACTGCATGACAGAAAAGAAAGCCCAAAATCCTCTGGTGTGGGTCTTGGTGATTGTGCTGGTGGTGGTGGTTGCCGCAGCCGCGGTGATCTTCTTCAACCGGCAGCCCCAGGCTCCCCCAACCGAGGACCTGACAGACGGCAATGTGCCCATGCTGGGCTATGCCGAGGGGACCACAGTGACCCGGGATGAAAACGCCCTGCAGGACGCTGTGGACAAGATGGCCGAAAAGCTGGAAAAGGGCAGCATGATGTTGGAGTATGAAGGCGACGCCTACAGCTCCGACGGCGAGAACTTCACCGGCTACCTGGCCAACGCGGCGGAGAACAGCTACGACATGTACTTTGACATGTATGCGGACAGCGGCCTGAAGGATGAAATTTTTCTCTCTGGCCTGGTGCCTCCCGGCAAGGCCTTGGAAAAGTTCAAAACCACCCGCAAGCTGGAAAAGGGCGACCACACCGTATACATGGCTTTTACCACAGTGGAGGACGACCACGCCACCATTCATTCTCAAATTATGGTGACCATGACTTTGCACGTTAAGTAAGGCTATTGGTGGGCGCAAGCCCCCTGGCAAATAAAAATTTTTTGAAAGGGTGTTCATTCATGACATTCAAGAAAATCATGTCAGCTGTTATGGCTGGCGCAATGGCTCTGTCCCTGGGCATGACCGCTTTCGCCGCAGCTACTCCGGGCCAGACGGAGCTCGAGGGTGAGGCTGGCTACGAGATCGAGATCGGCTCCTCCACTCAGGCTGCTACCATCAAGGTTCAGGTTCCCGAGGTGGTTGGCTTCATCGTCAACCCCTATCGTCTGGAGGCTAAGAATGAGGAAATCGGCATTACCACTGCTGGTAATGGCCAGATTGTCAGCCCCCTTCAGAAGATCGTGAACAAGAGCGCTTTCAAGATCAAGATTGGCGGCACAGTTTTTGCTGCTCCGGGCAACCCTGAGGAGGCTAAGCTTGTGAGTGCTTTGACCACTCCTGCCGCTGGTACCCCTACTCCCAAGGAAGCTAAAATTCATTTCCTGGCTAAAGCAGGTACAGCTGCTGATACTACTGCTTTGACGATAGCTGGTTCCCCTACCTGTGATGTTGATCTGTCTACTGCTATGACTGATGCCGGCGCTGCTTTGACTGAGGTTGAGCTTGATAAGGATAACGGTACATCTCCCGCTTACACCTTCAACTTCGATGGTGAAGCTCAGGATGCCCCTGCCGTGGCTTGGACTGAGGGCGACACCTACGGCGCTACTATCGCTTTCACCTTCACTGCTGTTGCCAACGCTGCTACTCCGTGATTTATCCTCAACGCTTTTAACCTAACATAAGCGGGCAACCGCGCGGCCAATCAGCCGCGCGGTTGCTTTTTTGCCTTGCGCTTGCCCCCCGCGTCTGCTATAATAAAAGCAGCAACCACGAGAGGAGCCGCTGCCATGACCAAAAATATTTTCAGCCGCGACGCGGATTTTCAACGCTTTCAGGTGCTCCGGTCCAACCGCAACAAGCGCCACCGCTACGGCCAGTTTTTTGTAGAGGGCGTGCGCAACCTGAACCAGGCCGTAGAGAACGGCTGGCAGCTGGCCTCTCTGCTGTTCCCTGGCGACAGGCCCCTGTCCGGCTGGGCCAAAGCCCTGCTGAACAGCGTGCCCACCCAGGTGAACTACCGCCTGCCCGGGGCCCTGATGGACGAGCTCAGCGGCAAGGAGGAGGGCTCGGAGCTGCTGGCAGTGGTAAACATGCGCCCCGGCGGCACAGCCGCCCTGCCCTGCCGGGAGAACCCCCTGCTTGTGCTGTTCGACCGGCCCTCGAACCGGGGCAACCTGGGCGCGCTTCTGCGCTCCTGCGATGGGCTGGGGGCCGATGGGGTGATTCTCACCGGCCACGGGGTAGACCTGTACGACCCGGAGGTGGTGACGGCCTCCATGGGGTCCTTTTTCCGGGTGCCCGCCGTGCAGGTGGAGAACCGGGAGGCGGAGGCCTTTATTCAGCAGCTGCGGCAGCAGTACCCGGGCTTTCAGACCGTGGGCGCCACTGCCCACCGGGAGCGGCCCCTGTATGGGGAGGACCTGCGAGGGCCGGTTATGCTGCTGCTGGGCAACGAGACCGACGGCCTGAGCTACGCCTATAAGCACAGCTGCGACGTGCTGTGCACCATCCCCATGGCGGCGGAGAGCTCGGCCAGCTCCTTCAACGTGGCCTGCGCGGCCACAGTGCTGCTGTATGAGGCGGCCAGGCAGCGGGCCACCTAAAAAGAGAAAGCCCTCTGCCTTCCCTTTTTCTTGCTTTTTGTAGCAAAATGTGCTATTCTTATTTTGTGTAGAAACTCTGCACAGGAGCTCACCAAAAACGGTGGACGGTTGGCCCTCTCCGGAGGGTCTGGACCCTCTGATAACATAGAAACTCGCAGGCACATCCAGCGGGAATCCTGTAGAACGGAGGGCAAGCTTATGAGCGCTTATGAGACGTTGTCAATCACTATGATGGTTTTGGCCATTGTGGTAAGCTTATTGATTGCACTCGTCAACAACGCAAAAAAGTAACCGCTCCCAGGCAAGGTCAGCGGTTACTTTTTTAAAGGAATCAAACTGCCGGGCCAACCGTCTATCGGTGGGCTCTCTTTTTATATTTCTATTATACCCTGTCCCGACAAGTTTGTCAAGACAGACGGCATTTAAGCGATGGGCTCAAAGTCCGCCGGGCCGTGCTTGCACAGGGGGCAGACAAAGTCGTCGGGCAGCTCGTCGCCCTCATACACATAGCCGCACACCTTGCACACAAAGCCCTTCTTGCCCTCGGTCTGGGGCTTGGGCTTCACATGGTTCTGGTAGTAGGTGTAGGTCATGGTCTCGGTGTGGGACATGACCCGGCTCTCGGTAACGGTGCAGATGAACATGCCATGGGTGTCCAGGTCCATATACTGCTCCACCTTCAGCGACAGGAAGGAGTTGATATACTGGGGCAGGAAGGCCACGCCGTTGTCTGCCCGCAGAATCTCCTGGCCGGCGAACTTGTCCGCGGTGCGGCCGCTCTGGAAGCCGAAGTTCTGGAACAGAGAGAAGGGGGCGTCCTGGGACAGACAGTTGATGTTCATCACCCCGGTCTGCTTGATGACATGGTGAGAGTAGTTCTCCTTGTTGATGCACACGGCAATGCGGTTGGGGGTGTTGGTCACCTGGGTGACTGTGTTGACAATCAGGCCGTTGTCCTTTTTCCCGTCATTGCTGGTGACCACATACAGGCCGTAGCCAATGTTGAACAGGGCGGTCAGGTCGTGCTTGTCCGCAGTGTCGTCCTGGCGGGCCAGGTAGTCCTGGCAGAGCTCGTTGGCCAGGGCCTCCAGCTTTTCGCCGCTCTCGGCGTTCAGGGCAGAGCGAATGGTGACCACAGGCTCCGCCAGGGTGAGCTTCTTGGACTTTTCCAGCATACCTTTCATGACCTTAGCGGCCATGGGGGCCCAGCTGCCGTTTTCGATCAGGCCCACGATGCGGTTCTGGAAGTTGCGCTCTGTGAGATGGGTGATGAACTCCCGCATAAAGGGGAAGATCTCCGCGTTATAGGTGGTAGTGGCCAGCACCAGCTTGTTGTAGCGGAAAGCGTCCTCCACAGCCTCGGCCATGTCGGTGCGGGCCAGGTCGTGAATCACAACCTTGGGACAGCCCTTCTGGCGCAGCTTCTCGGCAAACTGCTCCACCGCCTTTCTGGTGTTGCCGTAGACAGAGGTGTAGGCAATCACAATGCCCTCGCTCTCCGGGGTGTAAGAGGACCACAGGTCGTAGAGGCGGATATAGTGGCCCAGGTTCTCCTTGAGCACAGGGCCGTGGGTGGGGCAAATCACCTGAATGTCCAGCCCAGCGGCCTTCTTCAGCAGGGCCTGAACCTGGGCGCCGTACTTGCCCACAATGCCGATGTAGTACCGGCGGGCCTCGCAGTCCCACTCCTCCTCCACGTCCAGCGCGCCGAACTTGCCAAAGCCATCAGCAGAGAACAGCGCCTTGTCGGTGGCGTCATAGGTGACAATGACCTCGGGCCAGTGGACCATGGGCGCGGCCACAAAAGCGAAATGGTGCTTGCCGGTGGAGAGGCTGTCCCCCTCGCCCACCACCATGCGGCGGTCCTCAAAGCCGGTGCCAAAGAACTGCTCCATCATGGCAAAGGCCTTTTGACTGGAAACAATGGTGGCCTCCGGGTACATGCTCATAAAGTTGGCAATGTTGGCAGAGTGGTCGGGCTCCATGTGCTGAATGACCAGATAGTCGGGCTTGCGGCCCCCCAGCACGCCCTCAATATTGTCCAGCCACTGGTGATGGAAATGGGCGTCCACAGTGTCAAACACCGTAATTTTTTCGTCCATAACCACATAGGAGTTGTATGCCATGCCGTTGGGCACCACATACTGGCCCTCAAACAGGTCTACCTGGTGGTCGTTGACGCCAACATACTTGATATCCTGGGTGATCTCCATAAATGCTGCTCCTTTTATTTCTCAGCCGGACAATCCGGCCTTTTTTCTTTGTCATGAGTATAACACATTTTCCCACCAATGAACAGCCCCTTTTTACGAAATCTTGCCCTGGGGCCGCAGAAAGTACAGGAAATGATCGGCAGGGAGAGGCCGGGCTGTTGTGGCCGTGAACACACTCTCTGCGCATTGGTGACGCACAGCAGCACTGCCACCACCCAATCAGTCAGCCGTGCCACGGCAGAGCCCCGGTGGTTTTGGTTGACCGGCTTGGAAGAGCCAGGGGAAAGCGGTGGGTTACCCGGCCTGCTCCCCTTGGGGCTTGTCCAGGGTCTGAATCTCCTGCCGGTGCAGCCGCAGGAAGAACACCACGCTGGCTGCCAGAGAGACAGTCTCGGCAATGGGGAAGGCCCACCACACAGAGTTCACCTGGCCGGTGGCGGTTGCCAGCAGCCAGGCCGCAGGCACCAGAATCACCAGCTGGCGCATGAGGGAGACAATCAGGCTGTAAACGCCCTTGCCCATGGACTGAAACAGGGTGGAGGACACAATGCCCAAAGCCGCAAACACAAAGCAGGTGCAGATAATCCGCAGGGCGGGCACGC